>JBDLTD010000048.1:0-7005 GCA_039799185.1 Actinomycetota bacterium
GGAAAAACTGTTGAAGTTCTGAACCCTGATGCTGAAGGCCGTTTGGTCCTTGCAGATGCATTGGTGAAAGCCCAGTCAAGTAAAAATAAGTTAGATGGAATTATCGATGTGGCCACTCTGACCGGGGCTCAAGTAATCGCCCTTGGAACTCGCACAGGTGCGGTCATGACAAATAACCCAAGTTTTAGTGATGCATTTATTGAGATCGCTAAAGAAACAGGCGAACAGTTCTGGCCAATGCCTTTGCCCGTAGAACTTCGCGCTTCATTAGATTCTCCTGTTGCAGATATTGCTAACAGAGGAGATAAAAATGGCGGCATGATGGTGGCTGGCCTATTTTTGAAAGAGTTTGTTAATCCTGATCTTCCATGGCTACACCTTGATATTGCAGGTCCTGCCTACAATGAGGGCAAAGCCCATGGATACACGCCAGTTGGTGGCACAGGTGTGAGCATGCGCTCACTCGTGAGATTGGTCGAACAGGCGTAGGTAAGGCAGGATAGAGCCCTAAGCATGAGTAAAAGGGGTAGTTGAGTGTCGCAATTTGATCTAGTGATTCTGGGTGGCGGAAGCGGCGGATATGCCTGCGCCTTGCGAAGTGCACAACTTGGCCTCTCAGTTGCATTAATCGAAGCTGACAAAGTTGGTGGAACCTGTCTACACAAGGGCTGCATCCCAACTAAGGCGCTTTTGCATTCAGCTGAAATCGCAGACGGAGCACGTGAGGGTTCTAAGTTCGGCGTGAAGTCCACATTTAATGGCATCGACATGAACGGTGTTAATTCATATAAGGACGGTGTCATCTCCCGTCTTCACAAAGGTCTACAGGGATTAGTTAAATCTAGAAACATTACATACATCGAAGGTCATGGAAAGTTAGTTTCTAAAGATACGGTTGAAGTAAATGGCCAGCGCTACACCGGCAAAAACATCATTCTTGCAACTGGCTCCTATGCTCGCACCTTGCCTGGCCTTGAAATTGATGGCAAGCAGATCATTACCTCAGATCACGGAACAAAGATGGATTACGTTCCAAAATCTGTCATTGTCCTAGGTGGCGGAGTCATTGGTTGTGAGTTCGCATCTGTCTGGAAATCCTTTGGCTCAGAGGTAACCATCATTGAAGGTCTGCCACATCTGATCGCCCTTGAAGATGAGAGCTCTAGTAAGCAGCTCGAGCGCGCATTTAGAAAGCGCGGAATCAACTTTGAACTAGGTGTTAAATTTAAATCAGCTACCCAGAACAAAAAGGGTGTCACTATCACTTTAGAAGATGGCAAAGAGTTCACTGCAGATCTTTTGATGGTCTCTGTTGGCCGTGGTCCAGTATCTGCAAACCTTGGTTATGAAGAGCAGGGCATCACAATGGATCGTGGCTATGTCATCGTTGATAATAAGTGCCGCACGAATGTGCCTGGCATTTGGGCTGTAGGAGATTTAATCCCAACACTGCAGTTAGCCCACGTTGGCTTTGCAGAAGGCATGCTCGTTGCTGAGGAGATTGCAGGGTTGAATCCACGCCCAATTAACTACGATGGAATTCCACGCGTTACCTACTCAGATCCTGAAGTTGCTTCAGTTGGTTTAACAACTGCAGAGGCTAAAAAGCGTGGCCATGACGTTGTTGAACTTAGTTATGACTTAGCTGGAAATGGTAAAGCGCAGATTCTTGGTACTGCTGGTTCAATTAAACTTGTTGGTGAAAAAGATGGCCCAATCCTTGGAGTTCACATGGTTGGCGCTCGTGTCGGAGAACTTCTTGCCGAGGCAGAGTTAATATTTAACTGGGAAGCACGTGCAACCGATGTTGCATCCCTGATTCATGCACACCCAACACTGTCTGAGGCAATGGGCGAAGCTCATATGGCTCTTGCAGGCAAACCGCTTCACGCACACGGATAACCAAGGAGAGAAAATAATGACATTTTCCGTAACGATGCCGGCACTTGGTGAAAGTGTTAGCGAAGGAACAGTTACACGTTGGTTAAAGTCTGAAGGCGATCACGTCAATGTTGATGAACCACTTCTTGAGGTATCAACTGACAAAGTCGATACCGAGATTCCTTCACCTGTTGCTGGAATACTTACAAAAATTGTTGTTCAAATCGATCAAACAGTTCCAGTTGGCGCAGAGTTAGCAATCATCGCTGATGGCGCCGCCGCACCTGCACCTGCTGCACCAGTTGCTGCTGCACCTGCTGCTCCTGTAACACCACCACCTGCAGCACCCGTTGATGCAACACCAGCACCAGTTGCTTCTGCTCCTGCCGCATCAGGTGCAGGAACAGTCATCACAATGCCTGCATTGGGTGAGAGCGTGAGTGAAGGAACTGTCACACGTTGGTTAAAAAATATTGGTGACTCAGTTGCCGTTGATGAAGCATTACTAGAAGTTTCAACTGACAAGGTAGACACAGAGATCCCGTCACCAGTTGCTGGAACATTGTTAGCAATCGATGTTGCAGTTGATTCCACTGTTCCTGTTGGAGCTCGTCTTGGATTAATTGGAACAAGCGGAGCCGCACCAGTTGCAGCACCTGCTGCTCCAAAGCCTGCACCTGTAGTTGCAACACCGGCACCTGTAGTTGCAGCCCCTGTTGTTTCTGCGCCTGCACCTGTTGCTGCAGCGCCGCTCACACAACCAGTTGATGCTTATGTCACTCCCCTCGTTCGTAAACTCGCCAATGAACTTGGTGTGAATCTTGCAAATGTTAAGGGAACTGGGATCGGTGGACGTATTCGCCGTGAAGATGTTGAATCCCTTTCAAAGCCAGCAGCACCTACATATTCAGCACCTGCACCAACTTCTGCAGCACCTTCTGCTGCAAGACCAGCCACAGTTGCAGTCTCTCCACTTCGTGGAACGACAGTAACAATGTCACGTTTGCGTAAAGTCATTGCTGCCCGAATGGTTGAATCACTTCAGGTAAGTGCCCAGCTAACAACTGTGGTTGAAGTTGATGTTACAAAGATTTCTCGTTTGCGCGAAAAAGCAAAGTCATCCTTTGAAGCACGTGAAGGCGTCAAGCTTTCATACCTTCCATTCTTTGCAGTTGCTGTGTGTGAAGCACTCAAGCAACATCCAGTTCTTAACTCATCAGTTGAGGGCGATCAAATTACTTACCATGGCACAGAACACCTAGGTATTGCAGTTGATACAGAGCGCGGGCTTCTGGTTCCAGTTATTGCTAACGCTGGTGATTTAAACATGGGCGGCATCGCACGAAAGATTTCAGATCTAGCTGCTCGCACACGCGATAACAAAGTAACTCCAGATGAATTGGGCGGTGGAACTTTCACACTCACAAATACTGGTAGCCGCGGAGCACTCTTTGACACACCAATCATTAATCAACCACAGGTTGCAATCCTTGGCTTAGGCGCAGTTGTAAAGCGTCCAATGGTTGTTCGTGGTGAAGATGGCGGAGAAACTATCGCTATTCGCTCAATGGTCTACCTTGGTCTTTCCTACGATCACCGTGTAGTTGATGGCGCAGATGCAGCACGATTCCTTGTTACATTAAAAGAACGTCTAGAAGGCGGCGCTTTCGAATCTGATTTGGGACTTTAAGTAGTGATGCGCGTCCCTCAAAGAATCGCAATTAGCGGCTCATCAGGTCTCATTGGCACCGCTCTTGTTGGTCACTTAAAGAGTGAAGGACATACTGTTCAACGTTTAGTGCGCCGTGCACCAGTTGCAGCAGATGAAGTTCAGTGGGATCCACAAACTGGCTTTGTTGATTTAACTGCCCTTGCTGGTGTGGATGCAATCATTCACTTGGCTGGTGTGGGCGTTGGCGATAAGCGCTGGACCAAAAAATACAAATCCGAGATTCTCAACTCACGTCTACTTGGAACTACAACTATTGCTAAAGCCGTTGCAGAACTCAAGCCTCAAGTCTTTATCTCTGCAAGTGCCATTGGTTGGTATGGAGAGAGCGGAAATCGCGCAGTTGTTGAAACAGATCGGGTTGGTGATGATTTTCTAGCAGCGGTTTGCCGTGAATGGGAAAGTGCTGCAGATTTAGCAGGCGATGTTCGCACCGTAAAGATTCGAACTGGTCTAGTGCTAGATCCAACAGGTGGAGCACTTGGAAAGATGTTGCCACTCTTTCGCTTAGGTTTTGGCGGAAAACTTGGTTCAGGTAAGCAATGGTGGTCGTGGATTACTTTGCACGATCAAATTCGTGCCATTGTCTTTGCTCTAGAGAATCCAATTGCCGGTGCGGTGAACGTAACTTCACCTAATCCAGTTACAAATCAAGAATTCACTTCAGCACTTGCACGCGCACTTCATCGTCCAGCACTCTTTCCAGCCCCTGCTATTGCGCTAAAGATTGCACTTGGTGGTTTTTCTTCTGAGGTTCTAGGTTCCAAAAAAGTTATCCCCCACGTCTTACAAGAGGCTGGATTTACTTGGGATTATCCCCACATCACCGAAGCGCTCAATCAACTAGTTCAAGATTAATTGCGCAGCCAGGCTGCCACTAAAGAGAGCGCCTTGTTGTGATGGAACTGTGCGGTGATCACCGGCAACATAGAGGTGATCTGAAACCTTGGTTGGTTGCGTTAGCCCTTTCCCAACATGGTGCAGCGGCAACGCTGAAGGAATCTCATACTTAGCAATTAACTGCCAATCACGGGTTTCAACTCCCCACATTGTTGAGAGATGGCGCCGAACCTCTGAATCAGTAGTTCCAAGTTCAGTAGTACTTGAAATCAGATTCATACCATCAGGTGCATAAGCCTTTGAAATATCTGAAATAGCCAAGCTATTCATAACAGATCCACGGTTTTGACCATCAATGAGTAGGCGACCAGTTCCAGATGGATTGTTCTCACTTGCGTGGTACCAAGTAACACAGCCCTGCATTCGAGAAACCTCACCGAGCTCTAAAAGCTGAGTGGCTGTGGTTGCATCTGTTGCAATCAAAATATCGCGAGCCTCAAATACACCTGCGGAAGTTTGTACTGTGTTTCCAACAATGCGCTCTGCGCGCACGTTGAGTTGTAAATCCTTTATTCGCGAGGCAAGTGCCTGTGATAATTGGCCCACTCCGTACTTGGGAATTCCTGGAGATCCAGTGACAAATGAGCGAATGACGATTTGCCCATAATTGGCATCAACTTTGTCTGGGTCAGTTAGAAAGACTCCCTGTAAGAATGGGCGAAGCACTCGCTCATATGTCGTTCCACAACCAGCATTTCGCAAGGCTTGACCTAGTGATTGTTCACCTTTTATCTTTGAGAAAATAAATCGGGCAAAATTTACCTTCTCACTCATAGAGCCAGTTCCACGATGCAGCGCTGAAAACGGAGCACTGCGTGGATCTCCCAACGCAATTCGCTCGGTTCCTAAACTGACTTCAATTACTCGAGGTGCAGGAATGAATTCAATCTCATCAATGACATCAAGTGCAATTAATGCTGGATATTTTGAATTTATGAGTTGAAACCCACGATCACAGATATAGCCATCAATATGATCACTTGCTACTCGCCCACCAGCACGATCACTGGCTTCAATCACTGTCACAGAGCGTCCAGCATCTTGTAGTTGAATTGCAGCGTTTAATCCAGCTAAACCAGCTCCAACAATTAGAACATCGCTTTTGTTAGACATGAAGAGCGTTGTTCCGGGCCTGATCAATAATTTGTGCAACTAAGAGCGCATCATCATTTGAGATCGGCCATGGGTTCATGCCAGCAATAGCACCTGCTACTAAAGTGTAGAAAGTGGCGTAATTGCCATCTTCGCCAACAATCTCTTCCACGTCATCGCCACGATGAATTAAGGTTTTTGATTTCGTAGGAACATCCCATTTACCGCCCATTGGGATTTTTCCCGCTTTGAGTAAGGCCTCTTGCGGATCCAAATCATTAATCACCAATGCACCTTTGCTACCCAATATACGGATACGAGGCCCTGGTGCACCAACAACAACACTTGCACTCAGGATTGAAAGTACGCCTGACTCATGCTTGAGAACTAAAACAGCATCATCATCTGCGCCGCCACGAATGGTGCGCACGGTTGAGGTAACGAGTTCAGCTTTTCCAAACCAATCGATCGCCGTTGAAACTAAATGTGGCTGCAAATCAAGGAGTTGTCCCCCGCCATCGGCTGCGCTCATGTTCTCGCGCCAAGAAGCTTTGTTTAGTTCTGGGCGAAAGCGCTCAAAACGTGAATCCATTCGATGAATTGTGCCTAATACCCCGGAAGCTAAAACTTTTTTAATAGTTAGAGCATCACTGTCCCAGCGACGATTAAAGAAAGTTGAAACAGGAACTCCTGCACGCTCTCCTGCAGAGATGATCTCTGCAGTTTCAGCAAATGTGCGCCCCATGGGCTTATCTACAACAACTGGAATACCGGCATTTATTGCTGCAAATGCATGCTCGGCATGAACCAGATTGGCTGATGCAACAACAACAAGATCGAGTTTGTGAGCTACTAACTCTTGAATGGTTGCAACAACATTAACATCTGGAAAGTCTGCAACGGCATGTCCTGCTCGTTCGGCATTACTGGTTTGAATCGCAACGACTTCATATCCACATCCTTTGAGCAAAGGTGCGTGGAAATAGCGACCTGCTAATCCATATCCAGCAATGCCTACACGCATTAGCTCTTTATATCTTCATGCTGCAGCTTTGAAGGCCACCAGATCTTTGGACCAATTTGATGAACTATGGCTGGTACCAAGATTGAGCGGACAATGATGGTGTCTAGGAGAACACCGAAGGCAACAGCAAAACCAAGCTCTGCTAAAGGAACCAGTGGAAGCAGGCCAAGAACAGCAAAAGTTGCCGCCAGCACGACTCCGGCTGATGTAATTACTGAGCCAGTCACTGTCACACCCTTAATGATTCCTGCACGCGTACCAATCTTTGCGCTCTCTTCACGCACGCGAGTCATCAAGAAGATGTTGTAATCAATTCCCAATGCAACCAAGAAGATGAAAGCAAAGAGTGGGAACGAGTTATCACCTCCGGCAAAACCAA
>JBDLTD010000049.1:0-6979 GCA_039799185.1 Actinomycetota bacterium
GCACCTTCAAGGATTGCACTTTGTGTGCGGCGATGTGTTGCAGCTTGTGGTGCGTATTTATTAAGCGGCATCGACGACAGTAAGAGTGACGCTCTCGCGGCTCTTTAACTCAAGTGCTACGTCATTGAAAACACCAGAGAGTGAAAGACCTAGCGCAACACAAATAGCGTTGAGGAGTTCAGATGATGCTTCCTTTTGTCCACGTTCTACTTCAGATAAGTAACCCAGTGAGACGCGGGCATCACGTGCTACATCGCGCAATGTGCGATTTTGTGATGTGCGGGCAGCGCGAAGTGTGAGACCAACTGCTTCACGAACTAGAACCACGGGCCCACCTCCTTTTTTACGCTCGGGTCCTAAGGATACGCGCAAAGGTGGCAATGGCGCTTGCTGTAGCTGCGTTTCGCACAGATTCTCGCTCACCAGATAAGGATAATTCGATGCTCTGACTTACTGGACCGGCAATTGCTACCCACACCGCACCTACCGGGTGTCCATCGATTGGATTAGGTCCAGCAACTCCTGTGGTGCCAATTGCCCATGTTGATCCAAAAGATTTCAACGCACCCTGTGCCATAGCAACTGCAACTTCTTCACTGATTGCTGAGTGTTTAGCAATAAGTGCTGGATCAACCCCTAAATGTGAAATTTTAATTTCATCACGGTAGGCAGTTGTGCCACCAATGAAAACATCAGATGCCCCGGCGATCGTAACGATGACAGAGCTAACAGCTCCTGCAGTTAAAGACTCAGCCGTACTAATGGTTTCACCGCGAGCACGTAAGTCTTCAACTACTTGCGCTGCAAGGCTGATGATTTCGACAGGTAACGACATGCTCTTCTTTCCTAACCCTTAGTGAACGCTGATTTTACATAGTAAGCACCGGTAACGATAGTCAATGTGATGGCTATATACATAAATCCATCACGGAACCAGTAGAGCGAGGAGCTCAAAGGCAAGACATAGAAGCCAACACCAAAGTTCTGCATCGTGGCCTTGATCTTGCCACCCTTATTGGCCGGAATCACTCCTCTATTAATTATCATCAAGCGGAAAATCGTAATCCCAATTTCTCGAACCAAGATAACAATGGTGATCCACCATGGCATCCTCCCAAGAATTGATAGCGAAATCATGGCAGTGCCGATCATGACCTTGTCTGCAACTGGATCTAGAAACTTTCCAAACTCTGTAATGGTGTTACGGCTGCGGGCTAAATTGCCATCCAAAATATCGCTCAAACCGAGAACGAAAAACACACACCAGGAAACGTATTGCCATGTTGGATCATCTCCACCATTTTTAAAAAGTGTGTAAGCACCAACTGGCACAAGCAATAAACGCATAACGGTAATAAAATTAGGCGTTACAAATCCTGGCAACTTCATAATGGCTTTGCCACCAAATCTGCTCCCATGGAATCAATGACCACAGCATCAACATACTGGCCTGCCTTAAAATCTGTTCCAATAAAGGTGGTGCTTCCATCTACTTCTGGGCCTTGGTGGGCTGCGCGACCTTCTTGAAGTTCGGCATCTTCGATCAACACACGAACACTCTCGCCAATACGAGCTTGGGCACGCAATGAGACCATTTCATCGGCCAATGAAGAAAGTGTTTCCACGCGTTGGGCTATTACTTCTTCATCGATCTTGCCATCAATCTTTAACGCCTCAGTGTTATCTTCATCTGAATACCCAAATATTCCTACTGCATCTAACTTGGCTTCAGTGATAAATCTCGCCAGCTCATCAAAATCCTCTTGAGTCTCACCTGGGAAACCAACAATAAAGTTAGAGCGAATTCCTGCCTCAGGTGACAAAACTCTTATTTGATTGATTAAATGGAGAAATTTTTCATTATCGCCAAAGCGGCGCATGCGTCGCAGAACTGATGGTGAAGAGTGCTGAAAAGATAAATCAAAATATGGAACAGTCTTTGGCGTTGCAATCATTGCTTGAATCAAAGTTGGTCGCATCTCTGCAGGCTGCAGGTATGACAAGCGGACCCGTTCAACGCCTTCGATAGCCGCAATCTCAGGCAGCATCTTCTCCATCAACTGAAGATCACCTAAATCTTTTCCGTAGGAAGTTGTATTTTCGCTCACCAAAAAGAGTTCTGTAACTCCATTGGCAACTAACCAACGTGCCTCATCCAAGATTTCATGGGGACGGCGTGAGATAAAAGAACCTCTAAAGTATGGAATGGCGCAGAAAGAACAGCGACGATCACAGCCTGATGCAATTTTAAGTGGGGCCCATGGTGCATCACCTAAGCGTTTGCGAGAAAACTCAACGCTCTCGCGCGTCTCAGCACGATCAGCTGGAGCAATAGGTAAGAGAGCACGACGATCACGTGGAATATGCGGGGTGTGTGAATTACCTGCAACAATTGATTGCAACCTTGCTGAAATATCTTGGTAGTCATCAAAGCTTAAGATTGCATCTGTATCAGGAAGTGCTTCGGCTAATTCATTGCCATAACGCTCAGCCATGCAACCCACCGCAACTACTGCGCGCGTCTGGCCATGTCCTTTGAGAGAGTTTGCTTCGAGTAGAGCATCAATTGAATCCTTCTTAGCTGACTCAATAAAACCACATGTATTTACGAGAGCAACTTCAGCTGATTCAACATCATCAACTAAGGTCCAACCATCGGCTGCTAAACGCCCAGCCAACTCCTCTGAATCAACTTCATTTCTTGAGCACCCTAAAGTGACAACTGCTACGGTGCGCTTCATTTGGCAAATCTTAGCGGGTTATGAATCGACTCCGTACGACACGCTAACTACCTCACCATTCACACCAATAGCGGCAACTTTCTTGCCATTTACTTTCAGATCTACTCCCCCAGCATTTCCAACTTTGAGATTGAGTTGTGAATCGGAGGAAAATACCTTAACTGCCCCACGTGAAATTTGACCACTAAAGAGAGTTCTTCCAGAGGCATCAGAGACAAAGAGCCATGACTTAGCACGTGCTGCATTAATAACTACCTCAACACCAGTGCCACTTGAAAAAGTATTTTGGGCCGATGGCTCTGCTGATGGTGATTCAGCGGCAGTTTCAGAAGCGGCAGGTGATGCACTTGCAGATGGAACTGCACTAACAACATCATTTGTATTGACGTTTGAAATTACTACTTGAGCAATGCCAACAGCAAATAGTGAAACTACAGAAATCATCACAAGAACTTTCCATGAGACTTTGCGAGCTTCGGCTGGTAAACGCATGACGCTATTTTCAACAAGCAAATCTTTGATTGAGCGGGTTTCGCCGCCCTGCTCTTCTTCATAGAGACGAATAAACTCTTTTTGATCCGCTTTTAAAATTGAGGCGATATTGCGAACATGGCCACGGGCATAAGTTTCACCACCGCAGTGTTCAAAGTTATCTTTTTCAATCTCACTCAAAACGCTTATACGAATATTGGTTTTGGCAGCCAAATCTTCAAGTGAAAGGCCCGCGTCTTTACGCGCCTTAGCAATCAAAGATCCGAGTGACATCGTTACTAGTCCTTAAAGGAAATTACTTCTGCCGATGAGAGCACAAGTCTAGAACCGTGGCATCCCCTGTGGCTATAGAGCGGTGTGAGAACAGGGGGTGAAATGTGTGTTAACCCCCGGGAAAGGTTGAGTTAGTAATCCCGCAAGGTCGCTATTACGGAATCGAGTTCATCTGGTTTCACCAAAACAGTTCTGGCCTTGGAGCCTTCAGATGGTCCAACAATTCCTCGGGACTCCATCAGATCCATCAATCGTCCAGCTTTAGCAAATCCAACACGAAGTTTTCTTTGCAACATTGAAGTTGAACCAAACTGTGTTCCAACAACTAATTCAACTGCTTGCAGCAAAATATCTAAATCATCGCCAATTTCTTTGTCAACCATCTTGGGATGTGATTGCACTGCTGTGACATCGTCGCGATAGCGCGGTTTTAACTGCTTCTTTACATGTGTTGTGACCGCTTCAATTTCACGCTCTGAGACGTATGCGCCTTGAATACGAACCGCACGACTAGCACCCATAGGAATAAAGAGAGCATCTCCTTGGCCTACAAGTTTTTCAGCACCTGGGCTATCTAAAATAACGCGGCTATCTGCTAAAGAACTAGTTGCAAATGAGAGTCTGGAAGGAACGTTTGCCTTAATTAAGCCTGTAACAACATCGACAGATGGTCGCTGGGTTGCAAGGACTAAGTGAATACCGGCAGATCTAGCGAGCTGGGTAATACGAACAACAGATTCTTCTACTTCCTTTGCAGCCACAATCATTAAATCTGCAAGCTCATCAATGATGACTAGTAGGTATGGATAAGGCTCAACTGTGCGATCACTTCCAGGAGGCACAATTACCTTGCCAGCTCGAACTGCTTTATTGAAATCATCTATATGTCTAAATCCAAAAGTAGAAAGATCTTCGTATCGCAAATCCATCTCACGTACTACCCACGTCAGTGCATCGGCAGCCTTTTTTGGATTAGTAATAATTGGTGTAATTAAATGCGGAATTCCTTCATAGGCAGTTAGCTCAACGCGCTTAGGATCAATTAGCACTAAGCGAACTTCATCCGGTGTTGCACGCACCAAAATCGAAGTAATCATGGCGTTAATCATTGAAGATTTACCAGCACCAGTAGCGCCTGCAACTAAAAGGTGAGGCATTTTTGCAAGATTTGCACACACAAAGTTGCCTTCAACATCTTTTCCAAGTGCAACCAACATCGGGTGGTGATCTTGTCCTGCAACAGATGAGCGCAAAACATCACCTAGAGCCACGATTTCGCGGTCAGTATTTGGAATTTCAATTCCCACAGCAGATTTACCTGGAATAGGAGAAAGGATGCGAACATCACTACTTGCAACAGCATAAGAAATATTCTTAGCAAGGGCGGTAATGCGCTCAACTTTGACGGCATTTCCCAGCTCTACTTCATAGCGCGTAACCGTAGGCCCACGCATAAAGCCAGTCACCTGGGCATCAATTTCAAATTGAGCAAAGACTTCAGTCAGCGCTGCCACCACTAAATCATTTGCCTTGCTCTTTGCTTTTGCAGCTGGGCCTGTGCGCAACATATCCGCAGGTGGCAATTCATAAGTTGAATCAGGGGTGAGCAAGAGTTGTTCTGGACGCTTGGTAACAGTTTCTGGAGTTATGACAGGAGAGATAGGAATAGGAACTGTGAACTCTTCATCAAAGCTCTCTTCATCTAACTCTTCATCCTCTTCTACCGGCTCGTTCCAAGCAGCGACGATAGGTGTTTCGAAAGGTGGAGTGTCTGTGATTTCAAAGTCTTCTACCTTGATAGGTCTTTCAGGGCGCTTGGCCCATAACCAACTGGCACTAGATGTAAAGCGATCTAGAACTTGTGAAACTGGTGTTGCTGTTACAACAAGTAAGCCAAAGATAAATACCAGAACCAAGACTGGATAGGTCAGAACCGAAGTCATCAGTGAAACTAATGGAGTAGTTACTGCGTAACCAATCCAGCCACCACCTTCGCGCATTGCGGTGGCACCGGTGCCAGTTGAGCCATTGAGTAAATGTGAAATACCAGTTGATGAGAGAAGAAGTGTCAATGTGCCCACTACTACTCGCCCAATTGCAGCTTTGTCTTCAGGAGTTCTAAATAGCTTAAAGGCAAAATAAATCAAAACAACGGGTGTTGCAAACCCAATGCGACCAAAGCCGCCATAAACAAATGAATAGACCGCACGGCCAACAATATTATCGGCATGAAACCAAGTGCCGGCCGTTGCAACAAGTGCGAGAATGAGAATCAGAAATGCCATTCCATCACGTTGATGTGCTGGATCTAAATCACGAGCACCACGAGCAATGAAGCGAACCGAGTTACCAAGAACTTTTGCGATGAATCGCCAGATTGCAGCTAAGCCTCTTCCGAGCGCGCCACCTACAGCACCGCTTTTGGATTTAGATTTTTTCTTAGCCACACTCCTCATCGTAAAGGATGAGTAATTTCTTAGCGCCTAGGCGCGCCGTTCTTAAACTTCAATAACAACAGGGACAATCATCGGCTTTCGGCGATGTTCTCCCCCAACCCATCCACCAACGGTCTTTCGGACAATCTGTGAAAGCTGATGAGTTCCATTAATTCCTTCGGCAACTGCAGCAGCCAATGCCTTCTCAATCTTTAATTTCACATCATCAAAGAGCGCCATATCTTCATTGAATCCACGTGCATGGATATCTGGTCCAGCAACGATCTTTCCGCTTTGTGAATCAATGACCACAATGACAGAGATGAATCCCTCTTCACCAAGAATTCGACGATCCTTCAGTGATGCTTCAGTAATGTCACCAATACTTTGTCCATCGACATAAACAAATCCACATGGCACAGCGCCAACTACTTGTGCTTCATGATCGATTAAATCCACAACTACGCCATTTTCAATAATCAAAGCATTTGATCGTGGAAGTCCGGCTTGAATAGCAAGTTCTGCATTGGCCTTCATATGACGCCATTCACCATGGATAGGCATGACATACCGGGGCTTAACGATGTTGTAGCAATAGAGAAGCTCTCCAGCTGCTGCATGTCCTGAAACGTGGACCATGGCATTAGCTTTATGAACAACTTTGGCACCAAAGCGAGTGAGTTCATTAATGACTCTAAAGACTGAGTTCTCATTTCCAGGAATGAGTGATGAAGCCAAGATAACTGTGTCACCCTCGCCCACTCGAATCTGGTGGTCACCATTTGCCATACGCGATAGCGCTGCCATCGGTTCACCTTGTGAACCTGTGCAAATCAAAACAACATTGTCATCAAAGGAGTCAAGATCCTTTGCATCCATAACGATTCCAGGTGGAATTGTTAGGTAACCCATATCTTGTGCAATCTTCATGTTGCGAACCATGGAGCGTCCAATAAAGATGACTTTTCTATTGTGAATAGCTGCAGTATCAATTACTTGCTGAACACGGTGCACGTGGGATGAAAATGAAGCAACAAT
>JBDLTD010000050.1:0-6928 GCA_039799185.1 Actinomycetota bacterium
TGAGCGCCAGAAGATTAATGATGAATATGACGCGTTAATGGCTGACATTGTCATCCTCAACGCCATTTTGGTTAGCCCTGAAAAGCAGCGCGATATTGTGAAAACAGAGCTCACTGATTTAGTTGCAAAGTATGGCGATGATCGACGCACACAGATTGTTGCAAGTGAAGGTGATTTCAGTGCCGAAGATTTAATTCCAGATCAGGATGTAGTTGTAACAATTACTCGTGGTGGTTATTCAAAGCGCACCATGGCAGATCTTTATCGATCACAGCGCCGCGGTGGTCGCGGAGTGAAGGGTGCAGCGCTAAAGGAAGATGATGTTGTTGATCATTTCTTTGTTGCCTCGACACATGACTGGTTGTTGTTCTTTACAAACCAGGGCCGTGTTTATCGCGCAAAGGTTCACGAGCTACCTGATGCCGGACGCGATGCCCGTGGACAACATGTTGCCAATTTAATGGCATTTAAACCAGAGGAGAAGATTGCAGAAGTTCTCTCCCTTAAGGATTACACAATCTCTCCATTCTTAGTTCTTGCAACTAAAAAGGGATTAGTAAAGAAGACTCCTTTGGTTGAATTTGATTCACCACGTACTGGTGGATTAATTGCAATCTCGCTAAAGCCTGGAGATGAAGTTGTTGGTGCATCACTCGTTAACTCCGAAGATGAACTCTTACTTGTTTCAACTAAGGGAATGTCACTTCGCTTCACCGCAGATGATGAATCACTTCGACCAATGGGCCGATCAACCAGTGGTGTTATTGGAATGAAGTTCCGCGCACATGATTCTCTACTCACAATGGCTAGAGTGAACTCAGAGCTTGCTGCTAACTCTTTTGTTTTCACTGCAACTGATGCTGGTTATGGCAAAAAGACACCATTAGATGAATATCGTTTACAGGGCCGTGGTGGAATTGGAATTAAAGCTGCCAAGATCGATGAAAGCTCACGAGGCTCATTAGTGAGCGCACTTGTGCTTCGCGATGAGGATGAAGTCCTTGCAATTACTTCTGCTGGCACAGTTATGCGCACACCAGCAGCCCAAGTTCGCCAAACAGGGCGTGATTCAATGGGTGTGCGCCTAGTGAACCTGGATGAAGGCGTGGCATTGGTCTCGGTGACCAAGAACAGCGAAGATGAGATTTCTTCGAAAAGTTAGTATGGTTCGGCTCTGAGTTAAGCAGCTAATCCCCATTTTGGGAGTTAGGGAAGTTCAAGGTAACCTTGCGCTTCTGCAATCGAGATTCATCTTTGTTGCGGGCCTATAGCTCAGCCTGGTTAGAGCGCTTCCCTGATAAGGAAGAGGTCGATGGTTCGAGTCCATCTAGGCCCACCCCGCTCTCAAACGGGGACCTAGCTCAATTGGTAGAGCACCGCCTTTGCAAGGCGGGGGTTAGGGGTTCGATTCCCCTGGTCTCCACGTTATGACAACTACAGCGACCCTTCACACATCACTCGGTGACATCATCATCGAGCTATTTCCTAACCATGCACCTAAAACTGTTGCAAACTTTGTTGAGTTAGCAACTGGTGCAAAAGAGTGGACTGATCCACGCACTGGAAGTAAGACAAATGCCAATCTTTATGACGGAACAATCTTTCACCGTGTCATCGACGGCTTCATGATTCAAGGTGGAGATCCACTTGGTCAAGGAACTGGCGGACCGGGATATCGCTTCGCAGATGAATTCCATGGAGAGCTAGTTTTTGATCGCCCATACATTCTTGCAATGGCTAACTCTGGCCCAGGAACAAATGGTTCACAGTTCTTTATTACTGTTGCACCAACTACTTGGTTAAATCGCAAGCACTCAATCTTTGGTGAAGTAAAGGATTCTGCTAGCCAGGCTGTGGTTGATGCCATTGGTAAAGCAAAGACTGGCGCGCAAGATAAGCCAGCAACACCAATCACAATCAATAGCATCACCGTTGCTTAAGCGTTCTGCTACTTATTCCTTAATCGCATTAATCTGCGGTGCATATCTGCTGCAGATGATTGTTCCTTCAATCGAAATCCGTTTAGTTCTACCCAATCTTGATTATTTAAGAGCAACCAATGAGTGGTATCGATTATTTACTGTCTCACTCGTTCACGCCGGGCTCATGCATCTAGGTTTTAATATGTATTCACTGATGGTTTTAGGTAATCCAATTGAAGCAGCATTTGGCAAAAACAAAATGCTGATCATCTTTTTCTTTTCTCTCCTAACAGGCTCTTTAACCTCTGCTTACTTTGCATCCCCAACTTCCTATTCAGTGGGTGCATCAGGTGCGATCTTTGGTTTATTTGGAGCACTGGCAATTGTTGGAAAGCGCATCGGCGCAGATACGCGTTCGATCTATGTGATTATCGGAATTAACTTTGCTATTGGTTTTGTTCTTGGGGGAGTTGATTGGAAAGCTCACCTAGGTGGATTAGTGGGCGGAGTTATTGCAGCCCAGTTCATCCTCAATAAACGCTAAAGAGTTATCCACAGCCTTTACCCACAATGTGGATTGAATTACAAGGGTGTAATTAAGAAGGTATTAACGCCAGCGAGTGGCTAGTGAGAAGCCCACACCGATAAAGCTAAAGCCAATAATCATGTTCCATGCACCGATACCAGGGACTGGATAAGCGGTCTGAGTGACATAGAAGATCACAATCCAGAACAGGCCGATCAAGAAGGCAGCAACCATTGTTGGGGCTAACCACTTAGGGCTCTCTAGCGGGCCATGAGGAGTTTCTACGACAACTTCCTGGTTATGGGCGCGCGCATCAGCGACTTTCTTGCGGAGCTTTGATTTAGGCATACGCGAAAGATACACCATGAGCAAGAATGCTCCTATGGCCACCAAGATCCTTGTCGTCGATAACTACGACTCCTTTGTCTTTAACTTGGTGCAATACCTGCAGCAGCTAGGCGCAGAGTGCACCGTGGTTCGAAACGATGCCGTGCAGGCCCACGATGCTGCCAACTACGACGGTGTTCTCATCTCACCTGGACCAGGCATTCCTGAAAAGGCTGGGGTCAGTATTGAAATGATTAAGTATTGCGGCGAGAAAAAGATTCCAGTTTTTGGTGTGTGTTTAGGCCATCAAGCAATTGGTGTTGCATTTGGTGCAACGGTTTCTCGAGCGCCAGAACTACTGCATGGAAAAACTTCTTTAGTACATCATCAACAACAAGGAGTTCTTGCAGATCTACCTTCACCATTTACTGCAACGAGATATCACTCTCTATGTGTTGAGCGCGACACAGTGGGTGCTGATTTAGAAATAACAGGATCAACTGAATCAGGAATTGTGATGTCAATGCGCCATCGCACATTACCTATCGAAGGTGTGCAGTTTCACCCAGAGTCAGTTTTAACTGAACACGGACACCAGATGTTAGCTAACTGGTTAAGTGCATGTGGTGATAAGAATGCAAAAACAAAAGCTGTTGGTTTATCGCCAGTAGTTGGCGCTCGTTCTTAAGGCGCTTTATTAACTGTAATAGTTACTGACTTACCAATTGTTTGTGTAGTTCCACCATCCGGTGCTTGTCTAATAACAACACCAATAGGTTGGTTTGCATCGTATGCATCAATTGCATTCACTAAAAATCCTGCTTGAACAAGCAGGGTTCTAGCTTGAATTGCATCAATACCAATAAGTGCGGGAACAGTAACCTGACCACTAGCAATTTGTAATACAACTCCACTACCTGCAGTAATCGTTGAACCAGGCTCCGGTGTTACTTTCAAAATAGTTCCTAGAGCTTCATCAGAGGGAATCGCCTCCGTGCGAGAAACAACTAAACCAACAGCACTCAGTGCTGCGCGCGCATCAATGAGTGACATACCTACTAAATCTGTAGGAATAACCGCATCTCCTGGCCCATCTGAAATAGTTAAAACAACACCAGAGCCTTTTTGTGCACGTGTTGTTGCAAGAGGTATTTGGCTAGCAACTCGATCAATAGGGATTCGACCATCGTGAGCACGTTGGATTGTTACAACATAATCTTTCAATAGAGCTTGTGCATCCACCTGGGTTAAGCCCACAACGTTAGGGATTTGAGGCAGATTATTAGTATCAACGGCTGGTCGAGTAACAAATAAACCAGCACCGATAACAGTGATTGCAAGAATGGAACTCAAAGCCCCAACTAATACTTTGCGACGAGAGATCTTAACTTTTGGAATAGTTGTAGTGAGCGCTTGACCAGTTCCCACTTTAAACAAATCATCAAGCATCAATCCTGCTGATTGATAACGATCCTCTGGTTTCTTAGCAAGGGCCACAGAGAGAATGACATCAACACCTTCAGGTAGCTCTGGTTGAATCTTGCTTGGTGCAACGAGAACTCCAGAAACATGTTGGTATGCGATGGAAACAGGAGTATCTCCTGTGAATGGTGGCTTGCCAGTTAATACTTCATAGAGTAAACATCCAGTTGAATAGATATCACTGCGCAAATCTGCAACTTCACCCAAAGCTTGCTCAGGAGAGAGATATTGAGCAGTGCCAACAATGTTCCAGGTGCTAGTTAATGTTGCGCCAAGATCTGCAAGAGCACGTGCAATACCAAAATCCATCACCTTCACATCGCCCTGATCGGTAATCATGATGTTGGCAGGCTTAATATCTCTGTGAACAATTCCGCGCTGATGTGAGTAATCAAGAGCGGCCAAAATTCCCTCGCCGATTTCAAGTGCGCGCTTGAGTGGAACACGCTCACCGTTATGAATGAGATCGCGTAAAGTGTGGCCAGAGACTAACTCCATGACTATGTAGGGAGCTGGCGTTTCACCCGAGTCATAAACGGCAACAATTCCAGGGTGATTTAAACCAGCAGCAGCTAGCGCTTCTTTTCTAAAGCGTGCAACAAATGATGGATCGCGCGCTAAATCACTGCGCAATACTTTTATTGCAACTTGGCGAGCAAGACGAGTGTCTTCGGCGACATAGACATCGGCCATTCCGCCGGTCCCAATCATTTCGCCAAGCTTGTAGCGATCACCAAAGAGCGAGTTAATCATTGCGCCGCTCCTAATACTTCATTGGTTGTTACTTCATCACCGGTTATGTCGGCAACAATAACAGTGACGTTATCCGGTGCACCATTTATATAAGTAGCATCAATGAGGGCTTTGAGAGCCTCAGATCGATCAGATTTCTTTAATAAGGATTTAATCTCTTTCTCAGTTAATACACTAGATAAACCATCACTGCAGAGCAGATAACGATCTTTCTCTTTCACTTCATAGATCTGCAAAACAGGAGTAACCGTGCCTTGGCCCATGAGCGCTTGTGTTAATACAGAGCGCTGTGGGTGATCTGCCACATCAGATTGTGAAATAGCACCTTGATCTAGAAGCTCTTGAATAACAGTGTGGTCATTGCTCAATTGCTCTAATGTGTTTCCGCGAAGGCGATAGCAACGAGAATCTCCCACATGCAGCAGTGCAATATTTGTATCAACAACCAATAATGCGGTCAGGGTTGTTCCCATTCCACGGAGTTCATTTACCTCTTCGGCGTATTCGCCAATCTGTGAATCAATGGTGAAAAGTGAGTTAAGTAGTAAATCTTCAACAGAATCAGAATCAATCTCAGAACTAGTTAGTACTGGACTAAGTTTTTGCAGAGCTTTAATTGCAATCTTTGATGCAACTTCACCACCAGCATGTCCACCCATTCCATCAGCAACTGCGATGAGACGTCCTGAAACAAAAGCAGAATCTTCATTTCCACTGCGCTGTAAACCGTCAGCCGAGCGCGCACTGCTCTGGAAGTAAATAGCGCTCATGGGCATAAGCCTAACCCCTGTTAATCTTTAATCATGAAAATATATGCCCACCGCGGAGCCTCTATAGATTTCCCAGAGATGACCATGGATGCGTATAAAGCCGCAGTCGATCAGGGCGCCGATGGCATGGAGTGCGATGTCCGCCTGACAAAAGATAACCAAATTTTGTTGTGGCATGACGCTGATATGAAGCGCACGGCTGGTTATGCGGGTCGAATCGCAGAGATGACATACCCACAAATAAAGCAGCACTACCCACAAGCAATGTTGCTTGAAGATTTATTAGAGCTAGCACGAAATAACGACATGGAACTTGCAATTGAAACTAAACACCCAGTGCCACAAGGAAGTTTGGTTGAAAAGAAAGTAATAGAACTACTTGAAGAAGAAGAGTTGGAAACAGATGTTGTCTTGATGTCATTTTCTTGGCTAGCGATTGAAAATATTCGAAGAATCAATCCACAACAGAAAACAGTCGCCTTACTTCATGAGCGATGGAACTATGTCATGCAACGATTTACATCTGCACCGATTCTTGGTCCAAGTGTGGAGCTTCTACGCTCAAATCCAGAATTGACCCATGAAAGCAAGCCTTTATATGTGTGGACTGTTGATGATGCTGACGATATGCGCTTCTGCTTAGAAAATGGTGTTGAGGTCCTTATTACAAATAATCCGTCATTTGCACGCAAGGTGCTCGGGTATCATTAGTCAGTGAGCACATATGCGTATTTAGGTCCAAAGGGAACATTCACCGAAGCTGCTCTTAAAAAGATCACTTCTTCAAATGATTCCCTCATCCCGTACGCAAATGTGACGGCAGCACTGGATGCGGTGCGAGTTGGTAAAGCGCACTTTGCGCTAGTGCCAATTGAAAACTCTGTTGAAGGTGTTGTGGCCAGAACTCTTGATGAATTAGCAACAGGATCACCACTTTCAATCGTTGGTGAAGTTACATTGCCAGTTTCATTTGCATTAATGAGTAAGCGCGACACAGTTGATATTCGGCGCATTGCGACACATCCACATGCAGAAGCCCAATGCCGCGCATATATTGCTAAGAATTATCCAGATGCAGAGTTAATCTCAACAGCATCAACTGCAGCTGCTGCTGAAGCTATTGGCCGCGGAGAATTTGATGCAGCTAT
>JBDLTD010000051.1:0-6907 GCA_039799185.1 Actinomycetota bacterium
AGTTGTCCAAGCGAGATAGCTAGATCTCCAGTGCCAGGAGGTAAATCGATGAGTAAGACATCTAAATCTCCCCAGTGCGCATCTGAAAGAAGTTGTTCAAGCACACGGTGTAAGAGTGGCCCACGATAAGCAACCGGATCTGAGCGCTCTGGCTTAAACATCTCCATAGAGACAACTTTTACGCCAAAAGACTCAAGTGGGATAAAGAGTTGATCAATAGCCGTTGGACGTTGACCCATTAAGCCCATTAAGCGGGGAATTGAGTGACCATAAACATCTGCATCTAATATTCCAACGCGTAAACCTTTTTTAGCAAATGCAACACCAAGGTTTGCAGTTACAGAAGATTTACCAACTCCACCTTTACCCGATGCAATACCAATAACGCGCGTTAGGGATTCTGGTTGGGCGAAAGTAATTGTCTTTTCTCGACCCCCGCGAACAACTTTCTTAACGTGATCACGTTGTTCTTGTGACATAACTCCAAAAGCTAATTCAACTGTTTTAACGCCTTCAACATTTTTTAGCGCTGTAGTGATGTCACCGCGTAGGCGATCTTGCATTGGGCAACCAGATATCGTTAACAAAATTTTAATACTGACATCGCCGTTGATTTCTGCTAGTTCCTCAACCATTCCAAGTTCAGTTATTGAACGATGAAGTTCGGGGTCTTGAACTGTGGTGAGTGCGTTTGTAAGTGCATCAATGAGACTCATATGAGATCTGGATCAATCTTTGCAGTTGGTCGCGCCGGCTTTGGCGCTGGAGTGTCATCTAGTAATTCACCCAGCTGCTTTTTAACAAAAGTTTTTGGATGTAGATCTGCAGGCTGAAGATTCTCAAAGCCGGGTCCTAAGTTCTCACGCAGCTCTGCTGTTGCTGTCTGTGACAAAGCGCGAATCTTCTTTACCCATTTCGCAGCTTCTGCGGCAGCTTTAGGAAGACGCTCTGGTCCGAGCAAAATCATTCCTAAAATAGCAAGGCCGAGGATTTCACCCGCACCGAGATCAAAGAACATGCCGAAAGCCTACCTTCTAAATAGGCCTCTAGTTATTGCCAGCTACCAACGTAACCGTGGCCGTAACCTCTTTGCCATCTCGGATGTAAGTCAAGGTGACCTTATCTCCCACATTCATAGCGCGAATGGCAACAATTAATTGCTCAGGTGAATCGATGGCCTTATCTTCGAATTCAACGATGACATCGCCAGCACGAATTCCTGCTTTAGCTGCGGGTCCGCCAGGCAAAATAGATGTGCCGGAATTGGCCACAAGTGCACCCACCCCCGTGAAATTCATATCTAATGAAATTCCTAGGAATGGATATGTTGCTTTACCAGACTTAATTAATTGATCGGCAGTTTTTCTTGCTTGATTTATAGGAATTGCGAAACCCAAACCAATAGAACCAGTTTGTGAGGAGGAACCTAGGGATGCAATTGCAGAGTTAACACCAATGACCGCACCTGTTGCATCAACTAATGGGCCACCAGAGTTACCCGGATTAATAGCTGCATCAGTTTGAAGTGCATTGATAAATGAGCTTCCAGATCCAGAATCTCCGGCAGTTACAGGACGATCTTTCGCACTAATAATTCCAAGCGTTACAGTTCCTGAAAGACCAAGGGGTGAACCGATTGCAATTACTGAATCGCCAACAGCAACTTTATCGCTATCACCAAACTCAAGTGCTGGCAGATTAGTTCCACTAATCTTAATGATGGCTAAGTCATAAGAAGCATCACGGCCGATTATCGTTGCACTATAGGCATCACCATTATTGAGTGTGACCCGAATTGCACCATTGCCATTAGCAACTCCGGCAATAACGTGGTTATTAGTCAGAATGTAACCATTGCTATCAAAAACAAATCCTGATCCTGTTCCTCCGCGACCAGATGAATTGCGCGTATTAATAGAAACTACTGAAGGTAAAACTCTGGCGGCAATTCCTGCAACAGAATCTGGTGCCCGTTCAATTGTGCTTGAAGAACTAACTATGTTGGCAGAGTTAAAAATAGTTCCACCTGTTGCGGTAACTCCTAGAAATCCCCCGAGGCAGCTTGCTAGTAAAGCAGTGATAAAGATCTTGCTTCTTGAGCTTTTGCTTGAGGCCTTTGTTTCCCACCAAGGTCGAACATTGTGAGTTACTTTTTTTCTAGGAAAAATCATGTTCGTATCTTCCTACAACTTTGTAGCAACTAACAAACCATCACCGGTTGGAATCAAGGTACTCACCCAATGCTCTGTGTCATTTTTAATGATTTTCCCAGCATCGCGAAGCGCCACAGTTTTAGGGTCTCTCTGGGCAGGATCATTGACCTTTGACCCACCAAAGAAGCTATCGATAACCATTGCCCCACCACTGCGCAAAATGCGATGTGCTTCACTGATTACAAAGGCTAAATCTTGAGGATCATGGCGGACTACAACTAAGTCATAAGCTCTGTCGGTCAACTTTGAAATCACATCTAGTACTGAGTTGGTAATTAATCTATAACGCGTTGCTGAAATCTCTGCGTCAGCAAATGCCAACTTAGCAATCTGCGTATGTTCCATCTCGTCATCAATTGAAGTCAAAGTGCCACTTGCCAACATGCCATCTAGTAGCCACAAACTTCCAACACCTGAACCTGTACCAATTTCAACTACTGACTGTGCTGAGAGCGTAAATGCCAAGTGCTTGAGATACGCTCCTACACCCGGGGTTACATCGTGTGCGCCTATTTCAACTCCGCGTGCACGTGCATAGGTTTTAAATGGATCTTCAGTTATAAAGCTTTCAGCATATGCATGAGGATCTATTTTCATTTGAGATTCATGATCCATTGGGTTAGTAAACGGACTCCATAGCCAGTTCCACCTTTAGGATTTTCCCCAGCATCAGCTTCACTTCGTGCTGGACCAGCAATATCTAAGTGAACCCAACGGCGATTGCCAGCAAAGTGTTCAAGGAACAGTGCTGCAATAATTGAGCCCCCAGAGTATTTAACTTTTTTAGCTATATTATTGAAATCAGCCACATCACTTTCAAGAGAATCCTTATAGTCATCGACTAATGGCATATGCCAGACTCGATCGCCAGATTCAATTCCTGCAAACTCAAAATCACGTGCAAGTTGTTCATCGCGCGTATACATCGCGGCATGGTGCTTACCAAGGCCCAGAGTTGCTGATCCGGTTAAAGTTGCAATATCTACTAAATAATCAGGATCTAAGTTTTTATCGGCATATGCCAAGCCATCAGCTAGAACTAAACGTCCTTCTGCATCGGTATCAGTTACTTCAACAGTTGTTCCACCATAGTGAGTAATAACATCACTTGGGCGCTGGGCGGTGCCTGAAAATGCATTCTCTGCACACATCATCAGCGCTGTTACGCGAATATTTGGCTGCAATTCTTCTAGCGCCGTTAGCGTTGCCAGAATTACTGCTGCCCCTGTCATGTCAGTTTTCATTGGAATCATCAAGTCATAGGGGCGTTTTAGAACTATGCCACCAGTGTCATAAGTGATTCCTTTACCCACTAAAACAACGTGAGGAAGGGCATTAATCGCATTTTTCTTCTTTGCTGGTGCGTAGCCCACTTCAATAAAGCGCGGCCCTGGTTTTGGAGATGAGTTACCAACTGCTCGCAATCCACCAAACGCTTTGAGATCTTTTCCAGCAAGTACCTTTACTGTGAGCCCGGTTCCTTTAGCGAACTCTTGAGCTTTAGTAGCCATCCACGCAGGAGTTTTAATATTAGAAGGCGTATGAACCAAATCACGAGCGCGCGTAATTGCTTTCGAAATAGTGATAGCAACATTTATAACCTCTTTTTCATTTGTGGCAACTAAGAAAGTTGGTTTACCTGCAGGTTCCCCAGTTTTTAGATTCCAAAGGTATGCGCCTAAAGTTAATGCGATTGCATGGGCCTTGACATCTTTACTACTGATTGCACATGCTGAATACACTGTCGTGTTTTTACCGCGAACTTTTCTTGCAATTGTTGTCGCAGCAACACGAAATGCTGAAGTTGATGCATCGCCGACTCCAACTAAAAAGATGCGATCTGTTTGAGCATCTGTAGCACTCACTGGAATTTCGAATAACTCTCCTTCTTTGCCTGATGGCGAAAAGAATGAAAGCTCATCCAGAAGATTAATCTCAAAAAACTTTTCAATATCCTGAACTAAGGTTTCAGGGCCTGAAAATGAAATAACACCTGAAGAATCTTTAGCAAAAGCGAGCGCAATTGAGTCAGCGGTCATCGCTTGTGAAAGTTGAGGCTTGGCAGCTTTAAGTGTCCAGAACATGCGTTGAAGGCTATCGCCTGTTAGTGATTTACTTCTTAACTAATGCAACCGCGGCATGAAGTGCGGCGCTGAGATTATTAGCTTCCTCTGAGTTGAGTTCAACAACTAGACGTCCGCCACCTTCTAGAGGAATTCGCATCACGAGAGAACGAGCCTCCTTTGTGACCTCCATTGGACCATCACCGGTACGAGGTTTCATGGCTGCCATGTGGGGACTCCTTCAAAGATGGACGGGGAAAGTTCAAGAGGAGAAGTATCTCGTATTTAGAGCACTAGCGCGAAATCGTGAAGGGCTTATAAGCCGAGAACCGCGCTCAATCTCGCCTTTCCCGCCGAAATCACGGCATCAACTGCGCGCTCTGGCACCTTAAGCATTAGGGCAATCTCACCCGATGACATTTGGCGCATGTAGTGCAAGGTCAAGATGATCCGCTCTTCTTCAGGCAGCGAGGCCAGCACCTGGGCCAATGTTGGGGACTCGCTCATGGTTATAAGGCTACTGGCTCTTAACGCCTAGGCGGGTGAAGATGGTCTTAGCGGAATGTTCGTGCAAAGCGGGATAAAGAGATGCGCACACCTATATAGAGCGCAGGAAGCATCACCAAAAAGATTAAGCGTGGGGCGATTACTTCTTCTGACCAATCAAAGATCGTTGTCTGTGCATTGAGTTCGCGCAAATGAAATCGGCCTGTGCCCTTGATAATTTTGCCTGTGTGCAGCACATCGCATGTGTGAGGAGGCTGCCAGGCTGTTACCGTCATTGAATCTAGAACTCCCAATGGACCTATTCCGGTGAATGCATTTATGGAAGTTCCGACGCCTTCAGTTATCTCTGATGTCACCCAGACTTTAGTCTGAAGCATCCACTCACCTTGTTTTTCCCATTGTGCAAGAGAGTCCCAAACTTTTTGGATTGGTGCATCTATTTTTAAAGAGATTGCAATGTGATTACTAGACATTAGGAGCAAGCCTTAAGAGCTTGTGTTACATCTGTTGTCCAAGAGATTAATTCACGCATACCTGGCTTAATAAAGTTTTCTACTTCTAGATGTTCCACTAGTTCATGTAGTGGGTTATAAATTCCAAACGGATCAAGAATTACTACTGGCTTGTTGTGAAACTTTAAATAACGACCAACCCAAATCTCGAAAAACTCTTCAAGAGTTCCAGCTCCGCCAGGCAAAGTAATGAATGCATCTGCGATATCTGTAATCATCGCTTTTCGCTCACCCATAGTTTCAACGACATGTAGTTCATCATTATCGTGATCAGCAAATTCAATATCAACAAGGGCTTGTGGGATAACACCAATGGTTCGTCCACCGTGCTGGCGAGCACCTCTAGAAACTGCACCCATCATTGAGATATGACCGCCCCCGGTGACTAATTCCCATGAGTTGGCGGCTATAGCCTCGCCGAGTTCAAAGGCTAGGTCCACATACTTTGGGTCAATCGTTGGCGATGAAGAACAAAAGACTGCGATGCGCATGCAGGTAAGGATAGGGGTTAGGCTTAGGACATGACGACCATCGCATCAGGCCACGGCATTGCAACGATGGCTGCTGGAAAAACTCTCGATGTCTGGTTTCCCACGCCACAACTTGGTGCACTGGCAGCAACTGTTCCTGGTGAACTGACGGCATTAGTTGGAAGCGATGATGCACGTGGAGTCACGCGCGAATTAGTTAAAGTTGAAATTGATATAACTGCAGCCCCTTCTGATGCACAAGATGCATATCTGCGTTTGCACTTGTTGTCGCATCGCTTAGTTAAGCCTCACGGAGTTGTACTCGATGGCATTTTTGGCTTACTCAACAATGTTGTTTGGACAAACTTTGGACCCTGCGCCGTTGAAGGTTTTGAATCAACACGTGCACGTCTGAAAGCTGCATACGGCCACGTAACTGTTCTTTCTGTAGATAAGTTCCCACGCATGGTTGATTACGTAATTCCAAGTGGAGTTCGAATCGCCGATGCTGATCGCGTAAGACTTGGAGCACATTTAGCTTCTGGCACAACAATCATGCATGAAGGATTTGTTAACTTCAATGCCGGAACACTTGGAACTTCAATGGTTGAGGGTCGCATCTCAGCTGGAGTTGTAGTTGGCGATGGTTCAGATATTGGTGGCGGTGCTTCCATTATGGGAACGCTCAGTGGTGGAGGAAAAGAAGTTATTTCCATCGGTGAAAAATCACTTCTAGGCGCAAACTCTGGCTGTGGAATTTCACTAGGTGATAACTGTGTGATTGAAGCTGGAACTTATATAACAGCTGCATCCAAGGTTCGTTT
The DNA here is from genome assembly GCA_039799185.1 of Actinomycetota bacterium. Lineage (GTDB taxonomy): Bacteria > Actinomycetota > Actinomycetes > Nanopelagicales > Nanopelagicaceae > Planktophila. Next base: position 6,590 of record JBDLTD010000051.1, read on the forward strand.
GCCTGATGGAGAGATTGTGAAAGCTGCTGCACTCTCTGGTGGTAACAACTTACTATTTCGCCGTAATTCACTTGATGGTGCACTTGAAGCAATTAACCGCACTGGTACTTGGGGCGGGCTTAATTCAATTTTGCACGCTAACTAAGCTAAACCAGGCAGAAGGTATTTTAGTTCTGCTTCTAAAAGTTTCACCACGTAGCGCTACCTTCACACCAGTATTAGATGTTGCCTGAATCTGAGCAACGGTTCCACTCTCATTTACCCCAAGGATTTCCAAACTCACTACATCAGGTAAAAGAAAAGCTGCAGCAATAACGC
>JBDLTD010000052.1:0-6878 GCA_039799185.1 Actinomycetota bacterium
CATCTCAACAGAGAATGCAAAGAAGATTGCAAAGCTTGTTCGTGATGAAGGTCCAAAGTCAGTTAAAACTCAGATTCAAGGTGATGAACTGCGTGTGACATCAAAGAGTCGTGATGATCTGCAGGACACTATGGCCATGATTAAAGATGGTGGCTGGGATTTCGCAGTTCAGTTTACGAACTTTAGATAATTGAGTAAAAATAAGTTAGGCCTAGTCTTTGGCTTAAGTGCCTACGGGCTCTGGGGTCTATTTCCTTTGTATTGGCCATTGCTTGAACCTGCCGAAGCCCTAGAAATTGTTTCCCATCGCGCAGTCTGGACTTTGGTTTTCTGCGTCATCATCTTGGCAATTACTAAAGCCCTCAAATCAACCATCACTACTCTCAAGCGCCCCCAAGTTGCTCTCAAACTCTTTGCTGCATCATTTCTAATCTCCGTTAACTGGCTTGTTTATATCTGGGCAACTAATAATGGCCATGTTGTTGAGGCATCCCTTGGTTATTACATCAACCCATTAATCATTATTGCTTTTGGTGTTTTGTTACTCAAAGAAAAGATGCGCGTTTTGCAATGGATAGCTGTTGGTATTGCATCTCTAGGTGTTTTAGTTTTGACGATTGACTACGGCCGCCTGCCATGGGTTGCACTAGCTCTAGCTATTTCATGGGGCAGTTATGGCCTTATCAAGAAGCAGTTAGGTCTTGGAGCACTTGAAGGTCTTGCGATTGAAACTGGTATTTCTTTCATTCCTTATGCTGGATATCTGCTGTATTTGGGTAATCAAGGCACAGGACAGTTTGGTCATAGCCCAGGCTTAACATTTCTACTTATTAGCGCTGGTGCAATCACTGCTATTCCGCTGCTCTTATTTAACGGTTCAACCACTCGCCTACCACTATCAACAATCGGGCTTTTGCAATACATCACACCCACTCTGCAATTCTCTATTGGCGTGTGGGTGCGTCATGAAGACATGCCGGCTGCGCGTTGGGCAGGTTTTCTTATTATCTGGGTTGCGCTCATTACTTTAGGAACAGATTTAGTGCGATCAAGCAGAACGGTCAATAACAGCATCACACAGTGACATCAGTGCACCTGTTGCATCACACACAGGTAGTGGACCAAGAGCAGTTCTAGCTTCTTTTGCAATCTGAAATAACTGTTCACGTGATTCACTCAAAGCTTTGTGATTGCGCAAAGCACTTAACACTTCCTGCACAGTGTCTTCATCTTCAATAGGTGCTGATAAAAGCTGCTGCAATTCACGATCAGATGAATCAGTTGATTTCATAACATTGAGAGTCACAAGTGTTGGGACGCCTTCTCGTAAATCTGTTCCAGGTGTCTTACCTGATTGATTAGATTCGCTAGCAATATCAATAACATCATCGGCTAACTGGAATGCAACACCAATCTTTTCGCCAAATTTTGTTACTGTGTCTGTGATTTCGGCAGGTGCTCCAGAAATCATTCCCCCATATCGTGCAGAGGCAGAAATGAGTGATCCTGTTTTATCTGCTACAACTTTTAAGTAATGCTCAAGTGGATCTTGTCCTGGGTTTGGTCCCTGTGTTTCCATGATTTGACCAATGACTAAGCGCTCGAATGTGCGGGCCTGCAGACGAACTGCTTCTGGGCCAAGGTCAGCTAAGAGATCTGAGGACTTTGCAAAGAGAAAGTCTCCGGTCAAAATTGCAATGGTGTTTCCCCATCGCATATTTGCACTTTCAACTCCGCGACGAAGTGGTGCTTCATCCATAACATCATCATGATAAAGAGTTGCAAGGTGCGTAATTTCGCAGGCAACTGCAGCTGCAATAACGCCTTGTCGCGTTGAATCACCAAACTGGGCAGTTAACAATGTGAGTAGTGGTCGCAAGCGCTTTCCGCCAGCTGCAACAAGGTGGTGAGCAGTCTCATCAACAAATGGATATTCACTTCGCGTGTGGCTCAGAAGCAGGCTTTCAACTTCGGCCATTTGTCTAACCAGAGTTGCTTCTAGCTCTGGAGCAACGTTTGGAATACCAAATGATGACATTAGCGAATGAAGGTTGCGAGGTTTGAGATGAAGTTAAGTACTGGTGCTGGGAATACACCCAAAGCAATTGTTACGACCATTGAGAAAATAACCGTAATTGATGTCAGTGATGATGGGATTTCAACGCTTGTGCCATCTTCAACTGGATCAGTGAAGAACATTAGAACAATTACACGAATATAGAAGAAGGCTGCAATCGCACTTGATAGCACGCCAGCAATAACAACACTTCGTGCGCCACTTTCATATGCTGCAGAGAAGATTGAAAACTTTCCAATGAATCCGCTAGTAAGTGGGATTCCTGCGAAGGAAAGAAGGAACCCAGCAAAGGCTGTTGCCACCCATGGTGAGCGCTTTCCTAAACCTTTCCAACGGTTGAGATCAGTTACTTCACCGGCAGAATCGCGAACCAACGTCACGATGGCAAATGCGCCAACAGTTGTTATGCCATAAGCAAAGAGATAGAACAACGATGCCTCAAGGCCAGCCTTATTCAAGGCAATAACACCAGTTAGCAAGAAGCCAGCATGGGCAATTGAAGAGTAAGCCAACATGCGCTTCACATCGCGCTGGGCGATAGCAACTAGTGAACCAAAGACCATAGTAATGATGGCAATGATTGTGAGCATGGGAGTCCAAGACCATTGAGCATTAGCAAATGCTGTGTAGTAAATGCGAAGCATTGCGCCAAAGGCTGCAACCTTTGTAGCAGCTGCCATAAATGCAGTTACTGGCGTTGGTGCACCTTGATAAACATCTGGTGACCATGCATGGAATGGAACTGCACCGACTTTAAATAGAAGACCAACTGATAGGAATGCGATTCCGATAAGTAGGAAGACATCGTTTCCGCCGCCTCCAACAACTGCGTTACGGATTCCGGTAAAAGTAATTGAGGATGAATATCCATAAAGGAAAGCAGCACCAAATAAGAAGAATGCTGATGAAAAAGCGCCAAGTAGGAAGTACTTAAGCGCGGCTTCCTGGGATGCTAAACGGCGGCGGCGTGAAAGACCAGCCATTAGATAAAGCGGTAATGAGAGCACTTCAAGTGCCACAAACAATGTAATGAGATCACTTGAGATTGGGAACAACATCATTCCCGCCACAGCAAAGAGAGTGAGTGGATAAACCTCAGTTACTTGATTACCAGTCTGCAGTGCATGGCGTTCTTCATCTGAGCCTGGCAGTGCTGCTGCTAAAGCTGTGAATTGCTGTGCATCTGCTATCAGAAAGACAGAGATGATAGAAATAATAAGAATAGAGCCCTGCATCAATACTGCTGGACCATCAACTACAACTGAGCCCATCGCAGCAGAGACTGATTGTTCGTTACGAATTTTCCAAACCTGAACTAGTGATAAAACTAGGGAACCTAGAGTCACTGACAACTGAGTAATTGGGCGTAGCGCCTTAGACATAAAGGCTTCAACAAGAACCCCAATAAGCGCCCCGCCCAACAAAATAAGCATGGGTGAGAGAAGTGTGTAGTTAAGAACTGGTGCGCTGAATTCCATTATTTATCACCATTCGTTGGAGCTGGATCAGTGAAGCCCATTTGAGCAATCACATGCGCAGAAGCTGGATTGATTACATTTAATAGCGGTGAAGGATAGAAACCGAGTGCAATGATGATTGCGATAACTGGAGCGATTGCTACTTTCTCACGAAGATTGAGGTCACTTAATCCTTCATTGCCCGGAGTGGTTGGACCATGCAAAGCTTTTTGTACTGGAATCAAGATGTAAAGCGCAGCTAGAACAATTCCAAATGTTGCAATGACTGCATGGACTGGGTATCGAGTAAATGTTCCAACAAGAACTAAAAACTCGCTCACAAAGCTAGACAAGCCTGGCAGTGCAAGAGATGACATTCCAGCCAAGAAGAATGACCAAGCCATCACTGGTGTGACGCGCTGTAGTCCACCAAAGTCTGCAATCGTTGAAGAACCACGGCGTGCAATCATCCAACCACCAACAATGAACAATGCTGCCGTTGAAAAACCGTGATTAAACATATACAAAGTAGCCCCGCTGTGGCCCTGTGAGGTCATTGCAAAGATACCCATTGTGATGAAACCAAAGTGGGAAATAGAAGTAAATGCAATCAGGCGCTTTAGATCTTTCTGACCAATTGCAAGGATTGCGCCATAAACAATTGAAATAACTGCAAGAACCATAATCAAAGGTGTGAATGTCTTGCTTGCTTCTGGGAACAAAGTTAGGCAGTAGCGAATCATTCCGAAAGTTCCGACTTTATCTAGGACACCTAGCAATAACACTGATGTTCCAGGGGTTGCAGAAGCTGCAGCATCTGGCAGCCATGTGTGAAGTGGCCACAGAGGTGCCTTAATTGCAAAGGCGATAAAGAAGCCTAGGAATAGGAAGTTCTGAGTTGTAGAACTCATCTCTAACTGTGAAAGTGCTTGAAGATCAAAGGTATGTCCGCCTTGAGCACCGGACATCACATAGAGGGCGATGATTGAAGCCAACATCAGCAAACCACCGAAGAGGCTATAGATCAAAAACTTAACTGCAGCAGCTGAACGTTCGCCAGTTCCATAACCACCAATAAGGAAGTAAACCGGAATCAACATCGCTTCGAAGATGACGTAGAACAAGAAAACATCGGTTGCTGCAAAGACACCAATCATCATTGTTTCAAGAACAAGGATGAGGATGTAGAAAGTTTTTACTGACCAGCGACCACCGTGAGCTTCATTCCAGCCCGACAACACAACAATTGGTGCCAAAATTGTTGACATCAAAATTAAGACAAGAGCTAAACCATCAACACCAAGAGCAAAATTAATCCCAAATGTTGGAATCCATGAATACTTTTCAACAAATTGAAGATCGACATTATCGCGCTGGAAGTTCATAGCCATTGCAATGGTTGCAACTGCAACAATCACAGTAGTTGCAAGTGCAACCTGCTTACTCAAAACTTCTTTTGCCTTAGGTGTGGCAGCAACAGCAATTGAGCCAATAATTGGTAAAAGCATCAATAGAACTAATGAATTCATTATTGAACCACCACCCAAATCGCACCGATTAGTAAGGCGGCTCCAACAAAGATCAGCGCTGCATAACTACGAACAAAACCGCTTTGCACCCCGCGTAGAGCTGAGCTTGAGTTCATCGCTAATTGACCAACTCCGCGCACTGCTCCATCAATCACAGCATCATCGGTTTTAACCAACAGCTGGGTTAAATGCGCACCTGGGCGCATAAAGACGGCTTCATTAAAGCGATCTTGCATCAGATCTTGTCGCGCAATCTTTGTTAAAACTGAAACATTCTCAGGTGCAATAGATGCTACTTCTTGACGTGAATACTTCAAGAATGCGATTGCAACACCGATGGCAACCATGCCAAGTGCCATTGCTGAAACAACGATTGGTGCAAGTAGTTCTTCGTGCTCACCATGATGTTCAAATAGAGGTGCTAACCAGTTAACTAATGCATCTCCGCGGCTAAGTAAGTAGCCAGATGAAACTGAACCAATTGCAAGAATAGCCATTGGTAGCCACATCAATAATGGGGACTCATGTGGATGAGCTTCTTCATCCCATCTAGCTTTACCCGTGAAGGTAAGAATCATTACGCGCGTCATGTAGAAGGCAGTAATTCCTGCACCTAACAATGTAACTGATCCCAGAAGAATTCCCTTAATACCACCGGCGTTAAATGCAGTTTCGATAATCATGTCTTTTGAATAGAAACCAGCAAATGGTGGAACACCCAAAATAGCTAAATACCCAAGACCAAATGTTATGAAAGTAATCGGCATGAACTTTCGAAGAGCGCCGTACTTGCGCATATTTACTTCATCATTCATTCCGTGCATCACTGAACCTGCACCAAGGAACATTCCAGCTTTAAAAAAGCCGTGGGTTAACAAGTGCATGATTGCAAATGCGTAACCAACTGGACCAAGGCCAGCACCCAGAATCATGTAACCGATCTGTGACATGGTTGAGGCAGCAAGTGCTTTCTTAATGTCATCTTTTGCAGTACCGATTAATGCACCAAATAACAATGTAATTGCGCCAACGATCACAACTAGCAGTTGGGCAGTTGGCGCGGCATCGAAAATGAAGTTAGAGCGAGTGATGAGGTAAACGCCAGCAGTAACCATTGTCGCCGCGTGGATAAGGGCTGAAACAGGTGTTGGACCAGCCATCGCATCGCCCAACCATGCCTGTAATGGGAATTGAGCTGATTTACCTGTTGCTGCAACCAACAACATGATTCCCATTGCCGTTAGGGCAGCAGTTGAAGTGTGGTGAGCATGCTCTTTAATTCCTGCAAATGAGACGGTTCCAACTGTTGCAAAGGCAATCATGATTGCAAAAGAAAGTCCCATGTCACCAACACGGTTCATCACAAATGCCTTCTTTGAGGCAGTTGCATAAGCAGGCTTTTGATTCCAGAAACCAATCAATAGGTAGGAAGCAAGACCCACGCCTTCCCAACCAACATAAAGATTGAGGTAACTATCACCGAGCACCAACAAGAGCATCGCTGCAATAAAGAGGTTGAGATATGCAAAGAAACGTCGGCGATCTTTATCGTGAGACATGTAAGAAATTGAGTAAATGTGAATCAAAGTTCCAACGCCTGTAATAAGAAGCACGAAACAGATTGAAAGTTGATCGAGGAGTAATCCCGCATCCACCTTAAAACTTCCAACCGAGATCCACTCAAATAGCTTTTGACCCACTGGGCGAGCCTCAGTAGATCGGCCCAACATCAATGAGAGTTGATAGAGACCAACAGCAAAAGATGAGGCCGACATAAGAGTTCCAAGAATGTGGCCCCACTTATCAGCACGCCGG
>JBDLTD010000053.1:0-6839 GCA_039799185.1 Actinomycetota bacterium
GGTGTATTTAACGTTGTGCCAGGACTTGGTGCAGAGGCTGGACAAGCACTTGCACGTCATATGGATGTTGCAAAGATTGCATTCACCGGCAGCGGTCCAACAGGACGCAAAATGATGCAATATGCCGCTGAATCTAATATGAAGCAGGTTTCACTAGAGCTCGGTGGCAAGAGCCCGCAAGTTGTTCTCAACGATTGCACCGACCTAGAGGCAGCTGCATCAACTATTGCCTGGGCTATTTATTACAACGCCGGTCAGACATGTAATGCAGGTTCTCGCATCATCGTTGAAAAGGGCGTGAAAGAAGAGTTATTTGCACATCTACATAAGTTCTTAGAGAGCTTTGTTGTTGGAAATCAATTTGATCCAGCAACCCAGATGGCAGGACTTGTCTCTGAACTACAACGCGATCGCGTGAACGCCTATCTAGATCTTGTTGGTCAAGATGGAGAAAAACTTGTTTTTGGTGGAGAAAAAACTTCGGGCAAAGACTTACTTATAAAGCCAACTTTGGTTGATAACGTTAAACCTGGATCACGTCTTGCACAGGAAGAAATCTTCGGACCAGTGCTTGTTGCTATCGATGCAAAAGATGAAGCAGAGGCTTTGCAATTAGCTAATGGAACTGAATATGGTCTTGCCGCATCAGTGTGGACAAATAACGTTGCACGAGCACATAAGTTTGCTCGCAAACTTCGTGCAGGATCTGTCTGGGTGAATACCTTTGACATGCTCGATGTCATCACCCCATTTGGTGGCTTTGGAGCATCAGGTAACGGCCGCGATAAGTCTCTCCATGCCCTAGATGCCTATAGCGCCCTAAAAACAACCTGGGTTGACCTGAACTAGCCCTTGAATCTGAATGAACACTCAGATTTTTAGATTGGTATGAGTAGCCCAGGAATAACCCAAGGGTTAGTCTTTCTCTCATCGGAGTAAGACTTAATTTTCTAAGGGGTTAGAACGTGAAAATGAAGGCAGCAGTTCTAGATGGCATCGGTTCAAAATTTGAAGTTCGCGAAGTTGAACTCGATAAACCAAAATCTGGAGAACTCCTTGTGAAAGTGGCAGCTAGTGGATTGTGTGCAAGTGATTTAAATGCCGTGGATGGAAAGCGCAAGCTAGTTCCATTTCCTGCAGTTATTGGTCATGAAGCAGCTGGTGTCATTGTTGAAGTTGGCGCAGATGTAAAGGGATTTTCAGTTGGCGACCACGTCATCATGTCTATCGTTCCTAGCTGTGGAACATGTGAATACTGTGCAAGTGGACGCCCTAACTATTGCGCAACTGCCGGAAATGCAATGTCAGTTGGCGGTCTATTTGATGGCACATCACGCCTTTCCCAAAACGGTGAAAAACTCAATCACTTTTTAACTGTTGCCTCTTTTGCTGAATATGTTGTTGTGCCAGCATCTGGCGCAGTTGTTATCCCTAAAGAGATGCCACTTGATCGCGCAGCGTTAATTAGTTGCGCAGTTCTGACTGGATATGGCGCAGTAATTAATACTGCCAAAGTAAAACCCGGATCAACAGTTGCAATCTTTGGTTGCGGCGGCGTTGGATTAAATATTGTGCAAGGTGCACGTATGGCTGGTGCAACAACGATTATTGCCGTGGATGTAACCCAAGAAAAACTAGATTTAGCCAAAAAAGTTGGTGCTACCCACGTCATCAATGGTGCAACGAGTGATCCTGTGGCATTGGTCAAGGAAATCTGTGGCGGTGTGGACTATGCCTTTGAAGCACTTGGCCGCGAGAGCACGATCCAACAGGCATGGGGCACGGTCGGCGTGGATGGAACGCTCATTTTGGTCGGACTCATGAAGAACGGTGCCACGATCACGCTTGATGCCGGCCCTTTCGTTAACGAACAGTCAATTAAGGGTTGCTACTTTGGCTCAGCAAACCTGAGAAAAGATGTACCAGCGTTAGTAAAAAGTTATCTAAATGGCGAACTATTCCTAGACGAGCTCATATCCGAGCGGATAGGTTTAGAAGGCCTTAACTCAGCTTTTGATCGTTTAAGGGCTGGCGAGGGGGCGCGAAACGTATTGGTCTTTGACTAAAAAGCGTTTTACGTAAGTACAAAATTCCAGACCGCTTGCGCTCAACACGTGTAGTGCAAGAGGTAAGGATGTATGACAAAACACATACCACTTACAACTAGGAGGAACGCAGTGAAGTTTTCAAAACTAACTAGCGGATCAGTAGCTGCAGCACTTGTTGTTGCACTAGCGGTCCCAGTGATTCAAAGCTCACCAGCTAATGCAGCTCGTGACTTCTCTAAGGTAACAAGTGCTGGTCAGGCTGGCGGTCTCGCTGGTCTTGAAGCAGAGTGCCGTAAAGAAGGACAACTCAACGTAATCGCTTTGCCTCTTTACTGGGCAAACTACGGCGACATGATCGATGGCTTCAAGAAGCGTTACGGAGTCAAAATCGATGAGGCAAACCCAGAAGGTTCATCTCAAGAAGAAATTGATGCAGCTGTAACAAACAAGGGCACAAAGCGCTCACCAGATGTTTTTGATATTGGTCTAGCAGTTGCAGTTAAGTATCTCAACACCGGAACTTATGCCCCATACAAGGTGAGAACTTGGAGTAACCTCCAATTTGCAAAGACAGTTGATCCAACTGGACAATTCACACCTAACTACACAGGAACAATGACTATCGGTTACAGCGGAGCTCTTGGAACAATTACAAAGCTCGATGATCTACTAGATCCAAAGTTCAAGGGCAAGATTGCTCTTAACGGAGATCCACTAGGTTCATCTGCTGCGATGAACGGTATTTACATGATCAATAAGGCACTTGGTGGAACATTTGATGATGTTACAAAGGGTGTTGCATTCTTCAAGAAGTTAAAAGATGCAGGTAACTTCATCAACGTAAACCCAACACAGGCAACAATCGCATCTGGTCAAACACCTGTTGTAATCGACAACGGCTACCTACAGGCAGGCGTTGTTAAGGAGTTTGCAAAGATTGGTAAAGTCTGGAAGTTGTACACACCTGCTTCAGTAGGTTCTACATACAACAGCGCAATTTCAGCATGGGCACCACATCCAGCATGTGCGCGCCTATGGATGGAATACACACTTGGTGAAGTTGGTGCCGATGTTTGGGCACAAGGTGGAGCAACTCCAACTCTTTGGGTGCACCTAGTTAAGACCAAGCGTGCAAGTGCAGCTGGCTTAGCATCAATTGGTTCGAGCAAGGTTGTTGCAGAAGCTGCAACATCTGCTCAGACCGCTGCTGCTCGTGCATACCTAAAGACTGCATGGCCTGCAGCTGTAGGAACTAACTAAGTAGAAACGTCAATTCATTGACACAGCTTCAATACAAGGGAACCGGTTCTGCCACTGGCAGGACCGGTTCTCGGTATTGGCGCAGTAAGAGCGCATACCTTGGAGCTCTCCCCTTTCTACTCTTTTCAGGGATCTTCCTTCTCTACCCAACATGGAATGTTATGTCGGGAGCTTTTAAAGATAATTACGGTGTTACAAGTACGGTCGAACTTATGGCGGTCTTTAACTCTCCTATTGCCAGAGGTGCTTTTGGAAACTCTCTTGAGATCTCAATAAAAACAGCGATTATCGGTTCGATTCTGGGTGGTCTCTTTGCTTGGGCAATTGCTACAGGAAAACGAGACGGTTTTTTCTATAAGATTTCAGTAGCACTTAGTAGCGTGTTGGCCCAGTTCGGTGGCGTCATGCTTGTCTTTGCTTTTCTGGCAACCTTTGGTTTTAACGGCTTAGTCTTAACTTTTGCTACAAAGTTCTTACCCACATCTTTTCTTGCCGACGCTAGCTGGCTTTATAGCATGAACGGACTAGCCGTTCTCTACACCTTTTTTCAGATCCCATTGATGGTCCTTGTTTTTCTACCTACTCTAGAAAACTTACAACCTCAGTGGCGTGAAGCCTCTGATGCCCTTGGCGGCAAGTACTACGAGTACTGGCTTCGTGTTGGAATCCCAATTCTGACCCCCTCTTTTGCAGGAGCAGCCCTTCTTCTCTTCGTAAACTCTTTTTCAGCATATGCCACTGCAAGTATCTTGATTAACCTGGCAGATTTCTTAACTCCTCTTCAGATTGCGACAGCGCTAACGAGTGAGACTGGTGGTTCAAATCCTGCTGAAGCAAAAGTTTTATCATTCTTTATGGTCATAGTCGTAATCATTGCAATGACCTTCTATGCACTTCTTAGACGCAACGTGAGTAAGTGGGAGCAACGTCGATGAAGCAGGCAAGGGGTATGAAAATCTGGCGCTGGTCAATCATCTCAGTCGTCGGCTTTTATCTTTTAGTTCCCCTTTATGCGATGTTTGATTTTTCAACCAAGGCTTATGGATTTGCGGAATCTGGTCGTACATTGCGAGCCTGGAAAGTAATTGGATCTCAGGAGTCTTTGTTAGAGGCTGTGACACGCTCGCTCATTACCGCTGCAATCGTTATGGCGATAATTCTCTTTCTAGTTGTTCCAACCGCGATTTGGGTTCAATTAAAACTACCTCTACTTCGACGCCCATTTGAACTTCTTTGTCTCATACCTCTAGCTATTCCTGCCATTGTTATCGTCGTAGGTATTGCACCTCTATACCGTTGGATCTCTATAAATCTGAGTGAATCTCCCATCACTCTGGCTGGTGTGTATTCAATGCTTATTCTTCCCTACACATACCGCTCACTCTCTGCAGCTCTTGATGCCGTTGATATTCATACCTTGGCTGAAGCTGCAACTACTTTAGGTGCCGGGATTTCACGAGTCATATTTGGAATCATTATGCCGACCATTAAAACTGGAATCATCAATGGTTCCTTCATCGCAATCGCCCTTGTGCTTGGCGAGTTTACAATTTCAAACATTCTAAATTTCAAAACTTTCCAAGTAGTCATCGCTCAAATCGGACGCACGGATGGACAGGTTGCAGTGGCGGTCTCAGTTGCCTCTTTGCTCTTTGTTCTAGTGCTTCTCTTGCTCATCCCAACAAAGAAACGTCAAGGGGCTGTTCTTGATGTTGACATCGCCTAACAGAGAAGGAGACATACGTTGAGCTCATCGACATATGTACAACTAGTTGACCTTGCCAAGTACTTTGGAAAGGTCAAGGCACTTGATGGCCTGAGTTTAGACATCGCACAAGGTGAACTCGTCGCCCTTCTTGGTCCATCTGGCTGCGGCAAGACAACAGCGCTTCGAGCATTAGCGGGCTTGCAAGAGTTAGATCGTGGTCAACTCATGGTCGATGGAAAAGATGTAACCTTTCAAAGTGCAAGCAAGCGCGGAATGGGAATGGTTTTCCAGGCTTATTCTCTCTTTCCACATATGACAGCTCGCGAAAATGTTGAATACGGTTTAAAACTACGCACGCATAAGGTTTCTAGCCAAAAACGTAAGGAACGCTCAGCCGAACTCTTAGATTTAGTTGGTTTAGCAAGCCACGCAAATCACTATCCGTATCAGCTCTCTGGTGGACAGCAGCAGCGCATTGCGCTGGCCCGCGCTCTTGCAATTTCACCAAAGGTATTACTGCTAGATGAGCCACTTTCAGCACTTGATGCCAAGGTGCGCACGCAGTTGCGTGAAGAAATCCGACGCATTCAAATGGAGCTAGGAACCACCACTCTCTTTGTTACCCACGATCAAGAAGAAGCTTTGAGTATCGCTGATCGCGTGGGAGTTATGCGCAACGGTCAACTAGAACAGATCGCTGCTCCATCAGAGCTCTATGACCGCCCTAAGACATCATTTGTTGCGGAGTTCGTTGGATTAACCAATCCAATCTCTGGCAAGGTCTCTGGTGGATCAATTGAGATTCTAGGAAGCGTTGTGAAAACACTTCCTGGCTCTGTTACATCTGGAACTGGCATCGCCCTCGTGCGCCCTGAAAGTTTGGATGTAGTTGCAAGCAAATCTGGCAATGCACACGTTGCTGCAGCAAGCTTTCTTGGAGCATCATGCCGCTTAAATATCACTATGAATGATGGAACAAAAGTAACTGCCCAGCTTCCAAGCTCTGATGCTGCCGGCATCGGTGCAGGTGCACCTGTTTCAGTATCACTTCTTGATATGCCAGTCTTTGTGAAGGCTGCTGGATGATCTTTGGTTCTATTGCAAAGCTAGAAACTTTTACTGATGAGTTTGTTTGCTTTGTAAAGGTAACAACATCTGATGGTCACATCGGATGGGGACAAACCTCTAACTATCACTCAGATATCACTGCGCAGATTTTTCACCGCCAGGTTGCACCGTGGGTATTAGGCAAAGATGCCTCCGATATTGGAGCACTTGTCACCTTGGTTGAAGCCCGTGAACATAAATTTCCAGGAAGCTATCGTGCACGTGCCAATGCCGGCTTAGATACCGCGCTGTGGGATCTGCGCGGCAAGGTGGAAGACAAACCAGTTGTTGAACTACTTGGCGGAACTGCTAAAAAACTTCGCACCTACGCGTCCTCCATGCGCCGTGATATCACACCAAAGGATGAAGCAGAGCGTTTAGTTAAACTGCGTGATGAGTTTGGCTTTGATGCATTTAAATGGCGCGTTGGCGCAGAGTGTGGAAATGACATAGATGAATGGCCCGGGCGAACAGAAGAAGTAGTCCCTGTTGTTTCTCGCGCCCTTGGTGATGGAATCTCTAAGTTAGTAGATGGCAACAGCGGCTTTTCACCTAAGCGTGCGATTGAAGTTGGTGCGCTACTTGAATCAGAGGGAATTAGTCACTTTGAAGAGCCTTGCAAATACTGGGAGCTTGAAGAAACCAAGCAAGTAACTGATGCATTAACAATTGATGTAACAGGCGGGGAACAAGATTGGGATCTAGTCACCTGGAAG
>JBDLTD010000054.1:0-6834 GCA_039799185.1 Actinomycetota bacterium
TTCCACCAAAGATTGTGATGACATCACTTGGGCGTGTAGCTGTATCACTTGGCATATTTTCAGCAAGTGGAGCCCAGCAGTCAATTGCTACGGGCAAACCAAGTTCTGCAATAGCAAGGGTTGCAGCACAGACCGCTGCAGCACCACCCATATCGCACTTCATCGCTTCCATGCCTAGGCCAGCTTTTAGATTAAGTCCGCCGGTATCAAAAGTGATTCCTTTACCAACAAAAGCAAAGCGCTTAACGTTTTTAGCTTTCGGAGTGTAAGAAATATGTAGTAAACGTGGGGGATTAGCTGATCCTTGCCCCACACCAATGATGCCGCCGTAGCCTTGAGATTTAAGTTGCTTCTCATCCCAAATAGTTACCTTTAATCCCACCTTTGCACCGCCAGCTGCTTTAACATCTGCAGTTAATTTCTTAGTAAAAGTCTCTGGATATAAATGACTTGGGGGAGTATTCACAAGATCGCGCACGAGATGCGTGTACTTAGCAATAATTGATGCGCGAACAGCGATCCCTTTAGCCTCATTCTTTCCAGCAAGCTTTGAAAAGATTGTTGCTGACTTCAAGGCGCTCTTGTAATCCTGCTTGGTGGATCCACGGAACTCATTAAAAACATATGCTCCAAGGGCCGCACCTTCTGCAACAGCGCTCACGCCTGCTAGATCGCGGGTTGGAAGGGCAAAAGTTGCTCCCGTATTTCCTACTAACGCTCTGGCTGCGCTACCTGCAGCTCTGCGCAAATTCTCATGCGTATACGTTGATGACTTTGGACCAAGACCGGTGAAGACCATTAAGCGCGCTGGCCCGCCAGGCATCTTTGTTACTTCATCTGCTTTTCCAGTTGCACCCATCTCAAGTAAAGAAGCTAAAAGTGATTTTGAATCAAGGGCTAAATCACCTGATTCGATGGCGATGCCACCTTTTGTGTTGGTACTAACCAGACCCACAACAAGGAGATCATCTTTAACGAGGCCATCTGAGATTTTGAGTGTTGTCATAGGCGCCAGCGTAATAGATGTATTGGTAGGTTCACACTATGAAGCACTCACCTCTACACGACAAGCATCTAGCCCGAAATGCCAAGATGGCCGATTTTGGCGGTTGGCTGATGCCGATCGAGTATCCAGGGGCAGGAGTGCTGGCTGAACACGCTGCGGTCCGTGAAAAGGTCGGCATTTTCGATGTTTCACATTTAGGTAAAGCCAGCGTGACTGGAAAAGGAGCTTTGGAGTTCCTCAATTCAATGTTTACCAATGATCTGGGTCGCATTGGAAATGGTTTTGCCCAATACACCTTGCTCTGTAATGAAAAAGGTGGAGTCATTGATGACCTAATTGCCTATCGCAATAGTGAAGAAGATTTCTTTTTAGTTCCAAACGCTTCAAACACCACAGATGTGGTCGCAACTTTGAAGTCCCATATTCCAGCTGGAATCACTGTCACCAATCTTCATACCGACTATGCAGTCATTGCTGTGCAGGGACCCCTTGCACCAGAAGTTATGCAATCACTGGGAGTAAATACCAATATTGATTACATGGCTTTCGAGAAGGTCAGTATTGGCGGAGCAGAAGTAATCTTGTGCCGCACCGGTTACACAGGTGAACTGGGTTACGAATTACTTCCAAAAACTGCAGATGCTTCCAAAGTGTGGGATGCAATCGTTGCAGCGATAGAACCAGTAGGCGGATTGGTATGTGGTCTGGGCGCCCGAGACACATTGCGCACAGAGATGGGTTATCCACTTCACGGACATGAGCTCTCATTAGAGATCACACCAGTGGAAGCAAGTGCTACATGGGCTATCGGTTGGGACAAGAGTGAATTCTTAGGATCTACTGTTTTAAAATCACAGAAATCTCAAGGCGCAAAGCGTCGAAGTGTGGCGGTTAAATCTTTAGACCGTGGCATTCCTCGTGGCGGAATGAGTGTAAAAACAAAGGATGGAGCAGCCCTTGGTGAAGTTACTAGTGGAACCTTTTCTCCATCACTTAAAGTGGGAATAGGAATCGCGCTCCTTGATGCATCTGTGAAAATCGGTGATCAATTAGTCATTGATGTGCGAGGCCGCGATTCAATAGTTGAAGTGGTGAAACTTCCCTTTATGCCTTCACACGTTCGTTAAATTCAATTGGCGCCAAGAAAGCAGCGCGGGTCTTAGTTCTACGCAGCGCTGATAAGACTGCTTTACCTGAGAACACTAAGAGAATCGTCGTAAAGACTGCCCGTGGGATATCCCAGGCCATGGCTGTGGCAAAGTGGAATGTAATGAAGCGAGAAAGATTTTCGCTTATGGCTCCATTGGCAAGGTAAGAGAGCTGGGTATCTGCACCTAGTGCCCAGGGCCAAAACTGTAGATCCATCAAGATTCCAAAGAGCTCTGAGGCGATGATTCCAAAGACAATAAGCAGAAGTAATTCACGACGGCCTCGAAGTTTTTTACCTGGCAACATTCCAGCGGCCATACCAATCCATGCAGCTGCAAATACTTGATAACCCAGCCAAGGACCAACACCACCAGTAAGTAAGGCTGAAACAAACATGGAAGTAAGTCCCAGAATAAATCCAAATGAAGGACCAAAGACTCGAGCACTGAGAATCAAAATAAACCACATAGGTTCAATTCCAACTGCGCCAGCACCTAGTGGGCGAAGGGCTGCAATGAGCGCCGATAAAACACCGAGGAGTGCAACCGATTTAGCATCAAGTGCGGAGTTAGAAATCTGAATAATTACTAAAAAGAATGCCACAGATAGTGCTGCCCAAAAGAAAAGCTGCGTGCGCGGAAGTGATTGACCATTATAGAAAAAAGGCCAGAGAAATCCTGCGGCAGAAATCAACGAAGCCAGCGTCAGTACCGCTGTACCTATGGGAGAGAATCTGACTACGTCATTAGTGCGCATTAGCTATTTGCCTCAATTGCTCGCACAACATCGCCAACTGTTAACCAAGGCTGCGGTGACATGATCTTAGAAACCTGTGGGGCAAAAGCTGGAGAAGATAAGAGCACATCAATAGTTGGGCCATCGGCAACGATGTCACCATCTGCAATAAAGATTGTTCGGGTGGCTAATTCAGCTACAAGTTCAACATCGTGCGTGGCAATAATGACGCTGCGATTAAAGACGCGAGCAAAATCGATAAGCATCTTGGTTAATACACGTTTGGCTTGGTAATCCAGACCTCTGGTTGGCTCATCCAAGATGAGTAGGTGTGGATTAGCTGAAAGCACCACACTCAGAGCCAAACCTAAACGCTGGCCCTCAGATAAATCTCGGGGATGTGTCTGTGCTGATATTCCCGGAACCAGTTGAGATAGAAGTGCAAAGGTTGTGCCACTAGCTACTTGATTATCACCATCTGCTTGTTTGCACTCTTCACTCACGCTTTGCCCATAGAGCAGATCACTTGGCTCTTGTGGGATATAGCCAACATTCTCGCGTCTTTGCTTACTATGTAATTTCTGGGAATTGATTCCGTTAACGATTACTTCACCAGCTGCGTTATCGCTAACGCCTGCAATAGCTCGCAGAAGTGAACTTTTACCAGCGCCATTGCGGCCCATGATGGCAACAATTTCGTTTTCATAAATAGTTGCCGAGAGGGAGTTCACGGCGTTTTTACCGCTATAGGAAATGGTTAAGTCTTTAACTGTCACACATGCTTTGGAAGGGCTAGTTGCGGCTTCTTGTTTAATAAATTCATGTGATTCTCTAAACTCCTGCGTCATCCGACGCATTTCTCGCACCGAAACACCAATCTCTTTCAACCCGAGAGCTCGAGCAAGTTCAACAATGGGCGGGGCAATGGGGGAGTTCATCAGGATTTGCTCAGGTGTTCCAACTACGGCAGAGCCTGCACCATTAATGTGAACAATGCGATCAGCAAATTGAATAACGCGCTCTAACTTATGTTCAGCAATAACAACAGTGAGGCTTAAATCGTGAACTAAGCGGTGGAGAATCGAGAGAACTTCTTCAGCAGCAATAGGGTCGAGTGCACTTGTTGGTTCATCTAGGACTAAGACTTTGGGATGGGCAACTAGAGCGCTGGCTATCGCAACTCGTTGTTGTTCCCCGCCGCTCAGGGTTGCAATCGTGCGATTTCGAAGAGTAGATAAAGACATTAAGTCCAATACTTCTTCCACGCGCTTTCGCATTGTTTCATTTGAAAGATTCAACGCCTCCATACCAAATACAAGCTCTTCTTCCACCGTATCTGCCACAAAGCCATTGATGGGGTTTTGTCCCACAATGCCAATTAAATGCGCCAGGCCACCAGGCTTAACTTCTGCAGTTGAGATTCCATCTACTTCAATACTTCCAGCCAAGATGCCGCCAGTGTGGTGGGGAACTAGGCCATTGATAAGGCGTAGCAATGAAGATTTACCTGAACCTGTTGGTCCAATAATTAGAACTAACTCTCCTTCAGCGATTTCAAGATTGAGATCTTCAATGACCGTTGTTGTCGAGTTTGGATAGATAAGTGAAACGTTAGAAAACTTAATCATGAGAGCGCCACCACGGTTAAGCCAGCTATAACAACGGCTAGATCAATTCGTGCCCATTTAATTGGGCGATACTTTGATCGCTTCTTACTTATTCCATAACCACGAGAATCCATGGCCGCGGCTAAATCAAGGGATCTTGCTAGTGATTCTTCGAGGAGTGGAAGTGCAATGCGTTTGAATGCTTTTACTCCGTGGGTCTTCTGGCCGCGCAGGCTTTGTGCCATGCGAATGCGAGAGACTGCCGAAACTAATTGTGGAAGAACTGACGTTGCTATAACAACGCTTATTCCAAATTCATAGAGGTAGATAGGCAGCACACGCAATAAACGATGTGGACTAGTGAGTGATGCAGCTGCACCAAAAACTACAAGGATTGCGCAGATGATGATTCCCTCTGAAATAGAGGAGTTCAAGCGCTCTAAAGTCACTGCGCCACCGATGCGAATGCCAGGCATCCAACTAGGTAGTGGCAGAACGGGAATAGTAAAAAGGGTTGTTCCTGGAATAGGAACACCAATGAGCACGCCGATAATTGTTCGAATAGCGATAATCCATACCGATAATTTCAGCGTTGCGTTAAAAGATCGTCCCCAAGGAGCGTCATCTCTTTGTGTAAAGACAATCACTGACATAACACCCACAGCCGCGATGGCAAAAACAGGGGAGTTCACTCGGGCTATTGCAACTGCAACTGCGCCCGAGAAAATCCACCACGTCAGTGGATGAAATGAAAGTTTTTTCATAGGTTCTTTACTTGGTTTTAACTAATGCTTTTGGTGTTGGGATTTCAACGCCGCATTCTTTAGCCGGATAGCCACCCAAGCCGCAGATCAAGCCAGAGGAGTCAGCACGAATCTTTGTGGCTTGGCCCAAGACATCAATTCCCTGTGAGGTTTTTGCAGTTCTCACACAGGTCGTGATGGTTTTTCTTGGGCTTTCACCTTTTGGTGCCCAAGCCTTTGAACCGTACTCAATGACTAGGCCGATTCGCTTAGTGTCTTTATCGCTCTTCACTCCAGCACAGATAGTTGCAAAGTTTGGTTTAACTTTTGGAGAAAGAGAAGGAACGTCATCGCTGCTAAATACAAATGACCAACCTTCAACTGCGCCATCTGCAATATCTACAGTTGGACCAGTCATCGCTGCAGTCCACTTTGTGGCACCGGGAGCTGCTTGGAAATAGCCCCAGTAACGCCAGCCTTTGCTAGCTGCTTGGGATTGGGGGATAAAGAGAATTGAAGTGGAAAGAATGAGTAGTGAAATAAGTAAAGCTTTGATCTTCATTGCTGTGGGGCCTCTCGAATGTGAAAGAGTCTCACAGGGAGCAGTGCCGCGCGAATAAGAGATATGAAAAAGAAATCTCGAAGACATGTGGACCACACCCCGCAAACCTCGGCGGGTGTTTGTCTAGAACCATCCATTAGGTAATCCGACTATACGGTTGCGGGTCAGCGTCGGAATTTCACCGAACTTCCCCTAATGAAGGGCGTATTAAGTTGTGTGCGTAGGAAAGCACATCGCTATTGGGTTGGCAACAAGGCGCGCAAGGTCGTACAGTTCTAGGCATGGAATATCGTCGCCTTGGCAGTACTGGAATGTATGTATCCGAGATTTCTTATGGAAACTGGATCACACACGGCTCACAAGTTGAAGCCGACTCTGCAATCAAATGTGTGAAGACCGCACTGGATTGCGGCATCACAACTTTTGATACAGCAGATGTCTATGCAGGTACTCGAGCTGAGAAGGTCCTCGGTAAGGCGCTCAAAGGTGTTCGACGTGAGTCATATGAGCTATTCACTAAGGTCTATTGGCCAACTGGTCCAGGCAAAAATGATCGTGGGCTATCACGCAAACACATCATTGAATCCTGTAACGCATCACTCAAGCGTCTTCAAACAGATCACATTGATCTCTATCAAATGCACCGCTTTGATTTTGAAACACCACTCGAGGAATCTCTCAGTGCATTTGATGATTTGATCCGAGCTGGAAAAGTTCACTACATCGGTTTCTCAGAGTGGACTGCAAGCCAAATCGCTGCAGCTCTTAAGATTCAAGATGCTCGTGGCTATAACCGCTTTGTTTCAAGCCAACCTCAGTATTCAGCGCTATGGCGAGTGATTGAGGCAGAGGTTGTTCCGCTTTCAGAAAAAGAAGGCATTGGTCAGATTGTCTGGTCACCAATGGCTCAAGGTGTGTTAACTGGTAAGTATCTGCCAGGTAAGAAACCGCCTGCCGGCTCACGTGCTACCGACAAAAAGGGCGGCGCTGGAATGATTTCTAAGTGGATGAAAGATGATGTCTTAACTGCAG
>JBDLTD010000055.1:0-6467 GCA_039799185.1 Actinomycetota bacterium
GCATTACGCGCAGCTATTACACCTGGATAAGGAACAACTCCATCAAAAGATAAAACCTTTGCATCAGTTTCATCTACTAAAGCTAAAAGACGATCACGTAGATATGCATCCCACTTTTCGCGAGACATCCATAGGCGATCGCGCCCAGGAATGTATTCGCAACGAATGCCCATAAAGGATGGGATCTCTGCAATACCGCCAGCCATCGAAACGATGATGGGGTTAGCAACTGGCTTGAGTGCAAGTGCTATTGCGCTGGCTCGTGCCAAGTGACCCATTCCAACACCATTGCTGGTTGCAAGGATGATTGTGGGTTTGGACATGGCACGAAGCCTACCTATTAGTTACTTCTGAGCCCATTTTGAGTAAAGTCAGCGGGGTGTCTAGCGCTGTCATAGTTTCCATCAAAGGGCTCTCTCGATCCTTTGGTGATGTGCGTGCAGTTGCTGGCGTTGATCTAGATATTTATGAAGGTGAATTCATCACGCTGCTCGGTCCTTCGGGATCTGGAAAAACTACCGTTCTTCGAATGATTGCAGGCTTTGAGAAACCGGATTCGGGAACTATTCAATTAGCTGGCAAAGATGTTTCGCAATTGCCACCTTATGAGCGTGATGTAAACACTGTTTTTCAAGATTATGCCTTGTTCCCACATATGAATGTGATTAGCAATATTGAATATGGATTAAAAGTAAAAGGAGTAGCAAAAGAGGAGTGCAGTGCTCGTGCACTTGAAGCACTCAAGCAAGTTCGACTAGAAGGTTATGGAGAAAGAAAACCATCTCAGCTTTCGGGCGGACAAAGACAACGTGTTGCACTTGCTCGGGCATTAGTTAATCGACCATCAGTTCTACTTCTTGATGAACCATTAGGTGCCCTAGATTTGAAACTGCGCGAACAGATGCAAATTGAATTAAAAGAATTACAGCGAGAAGTTGGCATTACATTTATTTTTGTCACTCACGATCAAGAAGAAGCGCTTACGATGAGTGATCGAATCGCAGTGTTTAACAATGGAAAGATTGAACAGCTGGGAACTCCTCGTGAAATTTATGGGAACCCAGTTAGTTCCTTTGTATCTGAATTTGTTGGTCAAACAAATAAAATTGTTATCGACGGAGCAAGAATTAATATCCGACCTGAATCAGTTTCAGTATCAAAGTCAAAGAGTTCAGGAAATCGTTCATTAGAAGGAACTCTCCGTGATGTGATTTTCGTAGGCGCAATTACGCGATACCTCGTGGATACCAGCTGCGGCCCTGTTATTTCAGTAGTCCCACAGGGTGATCTTAAAGTCGGAGATGCCGTGACCGTGTCATGGGAGAAAGAAAAGGAATTCTTAGTTCATTGAAGAACTAGGGTGCATATTCAACCGCTGAATATGTTAAGTAAAGATGGAGGTACAGATGCATAAGAAGCGTCTGGTTTCACTAATAGCTGTTGCCTCAGTAACAGCGCTCATTCTCGCTGGTTGCAGCTCAGGTGGCGATTCTGCATCCGATAGCGGTGTACCTAAAGTAGATATGATGAAAGAACTTGGTGCTGGTGAAGGCCAAGTTAATCTTGTTGCTTGGGCGGGATATGTTGAAAATGGTTCAACAGATCCTAAAGTTGACTGGGTTACTGGTTTCGAAAAAGAAACTGGTTGCAAAGTAAACGTTAAGACTGGATCAACATCAGATGACATGGTCGCATTGATGAAGACCGGTGAATACGATGTTGTTTCTGCATCAGGTGATGCATCTCTTCGCCTCATTTATGGTGGCGATGTTGCACCTGTAAACACTGACTTAATTCCAAACTATGCAGACATCTTTGAAAATCTAAAGATGCAGCAATGGAACTCAGTTGCTGGTGTTGCATACGGTATTCCTCACGGACGTGGTGCAAACCTATTGTCATACCGCACAGATATTGTTAAGCCAGCACCAACATCATGGGCTTCAGTATTTGATGCGAATTCACCTTATAAGGGCAAGATCACGGCATATGACTCACCAATTTATATCGCTGATGCTGCACTTTATTTGATGGAAACAAAGCCAGAGCTAGGAATTAAATATCCTTACGCTCTTGATCAAACTCAGTTTGATGCTGCTATTGAAGTTCTAAAGGCTCAGAAGCCACTTATTGGCGAGTACTGGGGCGACTACCTCAAGCATGTTGCATCACTTAAATCAGGTGGAACAGTGCTTGGAACAACCTGGCAAGTAAATATCAATCTTGCAAAGGGTGAAGGAACCAAGGTTGAAGGCATTAAGCCTGCAGAAGGTTCAACAGGTTGGTCAGATACATGGATGGTTAGCAGCAAAGCTAAGAATCCAAACTGTGCATACATGTGGATGAACCACATTGCATCACCTGCAGCAAACGCAGGCGTTGCAGAATGGTTCGGAGAAGCTCCATCTAATGCAAAGTCTTGTGATCTAACTGCTGATAAGAATCACTGTGCAACTTTCCACGCTGCAGATGATGCTTATTGGGCAGATGTTTACTACTGGAACACAGCAACTGAGGCATGTCTTGACGGACGTACCGATGTGAAGTGCGTTCCTTACGCTGAATGGGTCAAAGCTTGGTCCAGCTTGCGTAATTCATAAGTAATAAACCGGGCGTGGGTTATTTCCCACGCCCGGTTTTCTTTATTAGAAAGGAGCCGTAGGTGTTAAATTCTTTATCAAATTACTTTCATAAGAAGCAACATCTGCGACTCATCGCACTACTAACAACCCCGGTTTTATGGCTTGTAGTTGCCTACTTAGGCGCACTAGCGATGCTTCTAGTAACTGCATTCTTCACGATTGATAGTTTCACTGGAAATGTTATTCAACAGTTCAATCTTGGTAATTTTCAAGACATGCTCACAGATGCTGCTTATAAGAATGTTGTCTTGCGAACACTCGGAATTGCAATAAGTGTCACATTCCTTTGTTCTGTTTTAGCAATTCCGATGGCTTTTTACATGGCCAAAATTGCTCGTCCGCGTTCACAAAAGATTTTAGTTGCACTCGTTTTAACTCCCCTATGGGCCTCTTATTTAGTAAAAATCTACGCCTGGCGAACTATGTTGGAACCAGGAAATGGTGTTTTAGATTGGCTACTAGGTCCAATAGGAATTCACTCACCTGGATTTGGTGGGCCGGCAATCATTATTGGGCTTTCCTACCTATGGCTTCCGTACATGATCTTGCCAATCTATGCAGGGTTAGAGCGTCTACCAAATAATCTATTAGATGCATCCGGTGATTTGGGAGCACATAACTTCTATACCTTTAGAAAAGTGATTCTTCCTTTAATTTTTCCTTCTTTAGTAGCTGGATCTATGTTTACATTTTCATTAAGTCTGGGTGATTACATCACCGCCCAAATTATTGGCGGTAAGTTGCAGATGCTAGGAAATGTTGTGTACCAAAACTTTAGTATTAATCTTCCATTTGCAGCAACAATCGCAATGATTCCAGTTTCCATCATGGCTCTCTATCTATACCTTGTGCGTCGCACAGGTGCGTTAGCGAGTATGTGATGACGATTTCTCGTAACGCTCGATTACTTTTAGCCTCTCTACTAGGTGTAGGTCTTGCATTTATCTATGTCCCATTGGCTGTTGTCATTATCAATTCATTTAACGCAAGCAAAACCTTTTCTTGGCCACCTTCTGAGTTCACAACCATCTGGTGGTCCAAAGCTATTGAAAACACAGGTGTAAGAGAAGCGTTGAAGTGGAGCATCCTTGCTGGATTATCTGCAACGGCAATCGCTTTAATTCTTGGAACTTGTTTAGCCTTTGCAGTTAGCCGCTACCAATTCTTTGGTCGTGAAGTAATTTCATTATTGGTTGTTCTACCAATTTCTCTTCCTGGTGTAGTCACTGGTATCGCTCTTAACAACGCCTTCACCAAGCAACTAGGCATGTCAACGGGCTTATTAACTGTGGTTATTGGCCATGCGACTTTTTGTATTGTGATTGTTTATAACAATGCAATCGCCCGCTTGCGCCGTATGGGAACCTCATTACAAGAAGCCTCAATGGATTTGGGCGCTAATGGAATTACAACTTTCCGACTTATTACTCTTCCAAATCTAGCTTCAGCCCTTTTTGCTGGTGGTCTTCTAGCCTTTGGGCTTTCATTTGATGAAATCGTTGTGACTACCTTTACAGCCGGTCCTGGTATTCAAACCCTGCCTATTTGGATTTACAACAATCTCTTTAGACCTAACCAAGCACCAATTGTTAATGTGGTTGCTGCAACTCTTGTTGTTTTATCAATTGTTCCAATTTACTTATCTCAGCGCTTAAGCCAGGACACAACAACAGGTGGGCGCTTTTAAAGCTTAGTTGCCCCAGGAAGAGTGCAGAGGACGACCTTCTGCATAACCAGCAGATGATTGAATTCCAATTACTGCACGTTCTGCAAACTCATCAAGATTACGTGCACCGGCATATGTGCAAGAAGAGCGAAGTCCAGCAATGATTTCATCGAGTAAATCTTCAACACCTGGTCGTGCAGGATTTAGATACATACGAGAAGTTGAGATTCCTTCTTCAAAGAGCGCCTTGCGAGCGCGATCAAAGGCATCTTCACCAGAAGTCCGAGCAGCAACAGCGCGTGCTGATGCCATTCCAAATGATTCTTTAAACAAGCGTCCGTTGACATCACTTTGTAGGTCGCCAGGTGATTCATATGTTCCAGCAAACCAAGAACCAATCATTACTTGAGATGCTCCTGCAGCTAATGCCAATGCAACATCTCTTGGGTGGCGCACTCCGCCATCTGCCCAGACGTGAGCACCTAACTTCTTAGCTTCCGTTGCACATTCAAGTACTGCTGAGAACTGTGGGCGACCAACACCTGTCTGCATACGGGTTGTGCACATAGCCCCTGGTCCAACGCCCACCTTAATAATTGTCGCTCCCGCTGCAACTAAATCTCTCACACCATCGGCAGTTACTACGTTGCCCGCAACAATGGGAACTGAAAGACCGAGAGATTTAATTGCCTTAAGGGCATCAATCATCTTCTTTTGATGACCGTGGGCAGTATCAACAACTAGAACATCGGCCCCTGATTCAACAAGTGCTGCTGCCTTTGCTGCCACATCGCCATTAATACCAACAGCTGCAGCAATGCGCAGATGATTATTGGCATCAATTGCTGGTGAATACAGCGTGCCACGTAGTGCGCCAAGGCGAGTAATGATGCCGACTAAGTCACCGTTACTAGAAACTACTGGAGCTAACTTATGACGATGTTGATTTAAGAATTCAAATGCTGCACGGGCATCAAGGTTATCTGCCATAGTAATAAGTTCTTTACTCATTACTTGATGTAGTTGTGTAAAGCGATCAACGCTCTTGCAATCTTCTTCTGTAACAATTCCTACAGGCTTCCCACCATCAACAATGACGATTGCACCATGTGCACGCTTGTGTAATAGAGAGACCGCATCTGCCACAGTTTGCTGTGGATTTAAAGTAATCGGTGTATCAAAGAATGTGTGACGGGTTTTAACCCATTTAATAACGCTATCAACTACTGCATGTGGAATATCTTGTGGAATAACTGCAAGGCCACCGCGCCGTGCAATAGTTTCAGCCATACGACGACCAGAGATAGCGGTCATGTTTGCAACAACTAAAGGAATCGTTGTTCCCGAGCCATCAGTGGAAGCTAAATCCACATCCATACGGCTAGAGAGTTCGGAGGCACTAGGCACCATGAAGACATCGTCATAGGTGAGATCGTGGGTGGGATTATTTATGAAGCGCACGTAAGCGAACTATACTCATGTAGGATTTAGGGATGTCTAATCCACTTATTTCAGCGCGTGGTTTAACCAAGAAATTCGGAGATTTCACCGCGGTCAATGGCATCGACTTCGATGTCTTTAAGGGTGAGTCATTTGGCTTTCTAGGGCCAAATGGAGCCGGTAAATCAACGGCGATGCGCATCATTGGTGCAACTTCACAGCGCACCTCTGGCACGATTTCAATTTTAGGAAAAGACCCAGAAAAACATGGACCACAGATCCGTGCTCACTTAGGTGTTGTCCCTCAGCAAGATAGTTTAGATATGCAGTTAAGCGTTTCAGAAAACCTTTATATCTATGGCCGCTACTTTGGTTTGCCTCGCGCCTTTGTTAAAGGAAAAGTAGATGAACTTTTAGCCTTTGCTCAATTAGAAGAAAAGCGTGATGCAAAAGTTGAAACTCTTAGCGGTGGCATGAAGCGCCGCTTAACTATTGCTCGCGCACTAGTGAGTGAACCTGAAATCTTGATGCTAGATGAACCGACTACTGGTTTAGATCCACAGGCCCGCCATATCTTGTGGGATCGCTTATTTCGTCTGAAAGAGCAAGGTGTGACTCTACTTATTACTACTCACTTTATGGATGAAGCCGAACAGCTCTGTGATCGACTGATGGTGATGGATAAAGGCTCAATCATGGCCGAAGGAAATCCCGCTGCT
>JBDLTD010000056.1:0-6296 GCA_039799185.1 Actinomycetota bacterium
ATTGAACTCGAAGCTGAGTATTCAAAATCAGGTGAAGGTTTACAGCGCTCAGTAGATCCAGCCGATGGTGAGGTTTATCTGTACTCACAAGGTGAGACCGCGCATATTCGCAATATGTTTGCCTGTTTTGATCAGCCATCCCTGAAGGCAACATTTACTTTAACTGTCACAACTCCTGGTCACTGGGAAGCAGTTTCAAATAACCCAGTTGAGTCAAAGGTCGTAAAGGGTGAGTTAGTTGAGTGGAAATTTAAGACCACTCCTCGCATTCCTACTTACCTCGATGCACTCATCGCAGGTCCTTACGCTTCTGTCCATGATGTTTATAAGGGTGAGAAAGAGATTCCACTTGGAATCTACTGCCGCAAATCAATGATGCAGTACCTAGATCCAGAGGATATCTTTCTTATTACTAAGCAAGGCTTTGAATACTTTGAAAAAGTGTTCGGTCTGGCATATCCATTTGAGAAATATGATCAAATCGCAGTAGTTGACTTCAACTTTGGTGCAATGGAGAACGCTGGCGCAATTACTTTCCGCGAAGAAGTTCTTGTATTCCGCTCTCACATGCCAGATAAGGCATACCTATCTCGTGCCAACACAATCCTGCATGAGATGGCGCATATGTGGTTCGGCGACATGGTCACCATGTTCTGGTGGGATGACCTATGGCTCAATGAATCATTTGCTGAATGGGCTTCTTACTTAGCTCTCTCTGAATCCACTCGCTTTAATGGTGCATGGACTGAGTTCAATAGTGCACGTAAGAACTGGGCATATCGCCAAGATCAACTCTCATCCACTCACCCAATCATCGCTGACATGGTTGATATGGAGGCTGTGAACGCTAACTTTGATGGCATCACTTACTCCAAGGGTGCCTCTGTTTTACATCAACTCGTAGCCCACGTTGGCCGCCCACAATTTATTGCAGGTCTGCAAAAGTATTTTGCTAAGCATGCTTGGGGTAATACAACCCTTAATGATTTGTTAGTAGAGCTTGAATCTGCAAGTGGTCGCAAACTAGATAGCTGGGTTAATACCTGGCTACAGACTGCAGGCGTTAACACTTTGCGTCCTCAGCTAGAAATGGCTGGAGATACATATACAAGCGTTGTTATCTCACAAGAAGTACCACTTGTTCCTGCAGGTTCTAAAGAGCTTCGCCCACACCGCCTTGCAGTTGGTCTCTATGACATCAGCGGAGATTCACTTAACTTACGTAAATCAGTTGAGCTGGACGTAGTTGGTGCAAGCACAGTTGTATCTGAACTTGCCGGTGAAAAGGTTGCAGATCTTTTGCTCATCAACGACCGCGACCTTTCATATGCCAAGCTGCGCTTTGATGATCGCTCTATCGCAACGCTGAAGAAATATCTTGGACGTTTAAATGATCCTTTGGCCCGCGCAGTTACTTGGGCAGCGATTTGGGACATGCACCGCGATGCACAAATCTCATCAGCAGATTTCATTGAAGTGGCACTCTCTGGCTTAGCCGGTGAAAGCGATGATGCCATCGTCAATATCGTTATTGGCCAACTGGGCACATCTGTTGAAGGTTATGCATCTGATGCTAATCGCAATAAATACCGCGAGAAGTTAGCCGCTGGCTTCTGGAACCTGATGCAAGCAAGTGCGCCTGCAAGTGATCTCCAACTTCTCTACTCACGTGCATTTGCCGCTAACGCCCACACTCCAGAACAAATTAAGAATGTGCGCGCTCTGTTAAATAGTGAAGTTAAGGGACTTAAGGTTGATACCGATCGTCGCTGGGACTTCCTTATTGCATTAACTGAGCGTGGGGCAGCTACTCAAGCAGAGCTAGATGCAGAGTTAGCATCTGATAACACGACTTCAGGAAACCTTGCCTATCAAAGTGCGAAAGCTGCAACACCGAACGCCGAAGCAAAGGCATATGCATTTAACACAGTACTTAACCAAGATGCTCAGACTTCAGTTCGCTCTGCCTTAGTTGCTGGATTCCAGCGACCAATTCAACGCCACCTGCTAACCCCATTTGTTGATATCTACTTCGACAACCTATTAAAAGAGTGGGAATCAAAGTCCTATGAAGGTGCGGCCAAGTTCGTAATTGGAATGTATCCAAGCTGGATCATTACCCAGGAAACTTTGGATAAAACCAATGCTTGGTTAAATGGTGTGGGCAAGGATGCACCTGCTGTTCTTCGCAAACTAGTCAAGGAATCACAAGACGGAGTTATCCGTGCTTTGAAGGTTCAGGGGCTAGATAATTAGTTAATTGAAGAAACTGAAGATTGAGGTTTTTCTTTTCTTGGCCCTGATGCCACCCAAGAAAGAAGTGCAATCACAGCAAAGAGTCCAACTGGAATTACTACAAAGGTAAATACAGTTTGCGCAACGCTCAAACCTGGGCCTGGGACATAGCCATCTTCAAATCTGTTCGCAAGAAATTGCATGGCTTAAGTATAAATGCTTTATGCCGTGGCTGCTGCCACACCAAATGGCTCTAAGTACTGCAACCACCTGGAATTAGTTTGACCAGTTCCAAGGATTCTCCATGCAGCACCGACTGGCTCACGTGGAAGTTGTCGCAATCTCCAACCGATTTCTTTGAGCTGCTTATCTGCCTTTAAGTGATTGCACTTATGACAAGCAGAAACTACGTTCTCCCAATTGTGACCGCCACCACGACTACGTGGAATGACGTGATCAATGGATGTGGCAGGTGCGGTGCAATAAACACAACGTCCACCATCTCTGGCAAATATCGCCCGGCGAGATAAAGGAACTGCGTGGCGATATGGAATACGAACAAATTTATTAAGGCGAATAACTGAAGGTAGTTCTATTTCACCGCCTGAGAAATGCAGGACAGATCCGGAATCTTCAATCATTGTTGCTCGGTGGTTAAGGACAAGGATGAGCGCACGGCGTTCAGTTATGACACCTAGTGGTTCGTAGGTGGCATTGAGCACCAGCGTCCGCGACATCGCTTTCCTTCTCCTTTGCCTTTAGCAATTGGTTTATCTTGCACCAAAACACCCGAGCGCGTGGGTATTGACTAGCGATATTTAGGTAAAGATTTGGATAAAGTTTGTGCTCTATGAACGATTCACTGCGTAATGCCCTGGACTGGATAAGCGGAACCCCCCTGAGGGTGGTCAGCATTCTTATCTCGGCCATGATTTCTCAGGCCTTTGGAACCCGCGCAATCGAGCGGGCAATGAATCGATTGGCTACTGCAGATTTAGTTCCAGGTCCGCGCAACATCGTTGCCCGTCAAAAAGAGCGCGCTCGCACAATCGGTGGCGTTTTATCTAGCACTCTAAAAACAATCATCTGGCTTGTTGCAACTGCAATGGCCTTAGGCGAGTTTGGTTTTAACTTAGGACCATTGATTGCTTCAGCTGGAATTTTAGGTGTTGCGCTAGGTCTTGGAGCACAGACCCTAGTTCGAGATGTTCTCTCTGGAATCTTCATGCTGGTTGAAGATCAATATGGTGTTGGCGACCAAGTAGATGTTTTGGAAGTTCAAGGAGTTGTTGAAAAAGTTGGTTTGCGCGTGACTTGTGTGCGCGATAAAAAGGGAACGCTCTGGTATTTGCGAAATGGTGAAATTCTTAAAGTTGGAAATCAATCTCAATCTGGTTGATTCACCATGGCAGCTGCTGCCATCTCTAGATAGCTCCACAACTGCGCTTTTAACTCTGGCTTAATTTCCACACCATCAACGGCTGTGCGCATAGCCTTTAGCCATGCATCATGTGCTGCGATGTTGATATGAAACTCTGCATGGCGCATGCGAAGACGGGGATGTCCGCGGTTTTCTTGATACGTACTTGGTCCGCCCCAATACTGTTCAAGAAACCATTGCAAGCGCAGCGCTGCTGCCTTTAAATCTGTTTCTGGATACATCGGACGCAAAATGGGATCAAGGGCCACCTGGGCATAGAACTGTGAAACTAAATCGGTGAAGAGAGCTTCTCCACCTATTTCCTCATAAAACGAACTCATGAGCTAAGGCTAGCAATCTCTGTATCTTTAGTTTTCAATCTTGATTATCTTTCTTGCCGCTATTGCCAATGCGATTACTGGAATCGCTGCAAATAAACATAGCCAGCCATAACTAAGCGTTCCGATGATCACACCGGCTATTGCTCCCCCGCCTGCCCCAGCTAAGTTCATTACTAGATCACTTGCCCCTTGGGATGCTGGACGCATTTCAACTGAGACTGATTCAGATAAATAGGCAGAGCCTGCAATAAGTGTGCAGGACCAACCCAGGCCAAGTAAGAACAAACCAATTCCAAGGCGTACTGCATCATCTGCTGCGGCAGTGCCAGAGACCAAAGTTGAAAGCAACAAGATTGTTATGCCGATTTGGATAACTCGCACACGCCCAAGTCGATCACTCAAAGAGCCAACAATGGGTGAAAATGCATACATCCCCAAAACGTGCACGCTAATAACAAAGCCAATGATGCGCAGGGAAACATCAACATGCTTCATATGAATAGGAGTCATCACCATCACTGACACCATTGCCACGTGACCAATAGCAATAGCGCTAATAGCAAAAAGTGCTTTTGGATTAGAGCGAATATGAGTAAGTGCGGCCTTTGTTGAACCCTTGTGTTGTTTAACTTTGGCTTGTTTCTCGGCTAACAAATAAGGATCAGGGCGAAGGAAAAGCTGAATAACAACAGTTGCAAAAATTAATGTTGCAGCAGAGATCATGTATGGACCAACAAGTGCGGGCAGATTGAAATGCTCGGCTAAGCGTCCTGCTGGATCCATCAAGTTAGGACCAGCAACTGCGCCAATAGTTGATCCCCAAACAACAAATGAGAGTTGCTTTGCGCGGGTTTCATCCGTTGCTAAATCAATTGCTGCAAAGCGGGCTTGATAGCCAGAAGCAGATGCTGAACCAACTAGAAAAGTTCCAAGAAGCATCAGGAAGATGTTTTTGTGTGCTCCGCCCAAAATTGCACTTACTGAACCAACAACACCTGCAACATATCCAACAGAGAGTGAAAGTCTGCGACCACCACGAGCAGTTAAACGTGCAAGGGGTAGGGCCATGGCAGCTGCGCCTAGAACAGAAAAAGTCTGAGCAAGACCAGCCAACGTTTCAGAGTCTGTAATCGATGAAACGAGAAGTGAACCTGCTGCAACCGTGCCTGCAACTCCCACGCCATTTAAAACTTGGGCAGTTGCAAGTGTTCGAACTACTTTCTGTTGCAGCGCTGTATTTGGCATTAAGAAACTAATCTCACCCAAGCAGCAGTATCAGTTGGCAATGTGTGAGCGCTTATTGGTCCACTTGAAACTAATACCTGTGAGTTTGATGGAAGTTCAATAGGTCCACCAAAGTTGATGTAGCAAGCGAAATTACCCGGGCGCACAAATGCAACAACATCAGCGCCAGCTTCAATCCACTCCATTGGTCCATCGCCTAAACCTTCTTCGCCTTTGCGAATCGCTAGCGCTTTGCGATACATAGACAACGTTGATCCTTCAACACCATCTTGTGTGTCAACGGCATATGTCCCCCACCATGAAGATTGTGGCAACCACGCCTGCTCTGGCTTAAGAGATGCGTTAGTTGAGAAACCAAAAGCCCCTGCTGAATTTGATGTCCATGGCATTGGAACACGGCAACCATCACGGCCGCGATCTAAATAACCACTCATCTTCCAACGTGGATCAGTTAAACGATCCTCTGGAATATCGCGCACTTCAGGAACAGCAAGCTCTTCGCCTTGATATAAATATGTTCCACCAGGTAATGCAAGTGTCATAAGCGCTGCGCTTCGAGCGCGCAATGTGCCACGTGCAATGTTGAGCTTCTTAGGATCTCCTTGGCGTAAAAACGTTGTATCACCATGATTAGTGAGCCCAAGATCTAAGCGATCCACAGAGCGCACAACATCGTGATTATTAAATACCCAAGAAGTAGGTGCACCCACTTCTCTGAGTGCATCAATAGAGTTATTAATCTTTGTTTTAATCTCTTTGGCATCCCATAGCGTTGTGAGCATCTCAAAGTTAAATGAGTTCTGTAGCTCATCTGAACGCACATATCTAGCAATGCGCTCTGATGGACTCACCCATGCCTCAGCTACTGCCATGCGATCTCCTGGATATGAATCAAGGATTTTGCGCCATGCGCGATAAACATCGTGCACGCCTTCTTGATCCCAGAAAGGTTTGTGTTCTGTGCCCAGCATTGTTGCTGCTGGATCCTTTCTAATATCTGGTAATCCTGCCTCTTTAAACATTCCATGTGCAACATCGATACGAAATCCTGCAAC
>JBDLTD010000057.1:0-6276 GCA_039799185.1 Actinomycetota bacterium
ATCTACAACTGGAACTAATTGGCGCACAAAAGGAATCAGAATTTCGCCAGCCTCAGTCTTAATGGCTAACAAATCTTGGCCAGGAAGATTAATGACATCTGTAACTTCGCCAATGCTTTCTCCGGACTCTAAATGTGCGGCGCAGCCGATGAGTTGTAAGACATGGTAATCATCTTCATCACTGCCAGGTTCGTTGATATCTACATCGCAATAAATCAGAGTATTGCGAAGTTTTTCAATGCCATTGCGATCGGTTATGCCATTAAATCCCAGCAACAAAATGCCGTTATGGACGCGGCCAGAAATGATTGTTAACTCACCATGGGCATCTGTTTGAACTTTGCCACCAATGGCAAAACGACGATCAGGTTCATCAGTTCGAACCTCAATCGTCGCTTCTCCAAGAATTCCGTGGGCGCGACCGATGCGCCCCACGAGTAAACGCATTGCTAGCGTGCTTCGTCGGTCTCGATGAGATCGACGCGAACAGTACGTCCTGCAATTGCACTCACGACCGTGCGAAGCGCCTTTGCAGTACGACCATTACGACCAATAACTTTGCCGATATCTTCTGGGTTCACGCGAACCTCAAGAGTTGTTCCACGACGATGATTCTTTTCAGCAACAACTACATCATCGGGATTATCAACAATTCCCTTTACTAAATGCTCTAGAGCTTCATCCATCATTGTTATTCGGCAGCCGCATCTTCAGCTGGAGTTTCAACAACAGCTTCAGCTGGAGTTTCAACTACTGCTTCTACTGGAGCTTCAATAACTTCTTCAACCGCAGCTTCAGCAACTGGTGCTTCAACTACTGCTTCTGCAACAACTGGGTTTGCCTTTGCAGCTAACTTCTCTTGTGCTTTCTTCTTAAGAGTAGTTGCGCCTTCTTTTGGCTCATCCATTGCCTGCTTCATAGCTGCTTCATAAGCAACATGCTTGCCGACCTTTGGAGCTGCAACGCGAAGTGTTCCTTCAGTTCCAGGAAGACCCTTAAATTTTTGCCAATCTCCAGTGACCTTCAGAAGAGCCTCTACAGCCTCTGATGGTTGTGCACCGACACCGAGCCAGTACTGAGCACGCTGTGAGTTGATCTCAATGAGAGATGGTTCTTGTCCTGGCACATACCGACCAATTTCTTCAATTGAAAGACCGTTACGTGCCTTGCGTGAGTCTGTAACAACTACGCGGAAAAATGGTGTGCGGATTTTACCCATGCGCATTAAACGAATTTTTGTAGCCAAGTGAGGTTGTACTCCTGTTTATGTGTGTCATAAAAATCAATCGCAGCGGGGTGCGCAATCAATTACATACAACTATCGGTCGTGGATGTTGAACGGGGGTAGAGGGCCCCATCAACAGGTGCCCAATTCTGCCATCTCAGGGCAGTAAAGGTGAAATCGAGCTTTACTGCCCCTCTTCTAAGGCTCGTTTGGCTGGATTACCCGATTTGGACTTCTTCTTGGGCGGAGCGCTCTTAATTGTGGCCTTAGGCATCGCAGGAAGACCCATTCCAGCCATGCCCTGCGGCATGCCACCGTTTCGCACCTGCTTCATCATCTTTTGGGCAGCTGAAAAGCGATCAACCAAATTATTCACATCAGAGACTTTGCGTCCAGAGCCGAGTGCAATTCGTGCACGACGAGAGCCGTTGAGAACTTTTGGATCACGTCTTTCAATCGGAGTCATCGACTGAACAATTGCTTTAGTGCGAACAATCTCGCCTTCATCAAAGTTTTCAATCTGTTTCTTCATCTGCCCAGCACCTGGCAACATGCCTAGGAGCTTAGACATTGAGCCCATCTTGGACATCGCTTGTAGTTGTTCTAAGAAATCTTCCAGTGTGAAATCTTCACCGCTTGCAAACTTGGCCTCTAGCTTTGCAGATGTGTCACCGTCAAAAGCCTTTTTAGCTTGCTCTGCAAGTGTTGCAACATCGCCCATACCCAAAATTCGAGAGGCCATGCGGTCGGGATAGAAAATATCAAAATCACTGAGCTTCTCACCTGTCGATGCAAACATGATTGGTCGCTTGGTAATGGAAGCAATTGAAAGCGCCGCACCACCACGTGCATCGCCATCTAACTTAGTGAGAACTACACCATCAAATCCGACACCATCTAGAAATGCCTGTGAAGTTCTGACGGCATCTTGACCGATCATTGCATCGACTACAAAGAGGATTTCATCTGGATTAACGGCATCTCTGATAGATGCTGCCTGCTTCATTAACTCTTCATCAATACCTAAGCGACCCGCAGTATCAACGATGACCATGTTGTATTGCTTAGACTTAGCGAACTCAATTCCACTCTTGGCTACTTTTACTGGATCGCCAACACCGTTTCCTGGCTCTGGTGCAAAGACTGGAACACCAATACTTTCGCCAACTACTTGTAGTTGAGTAACAGCGTTAGGTCGCTGTAAATCGGAGGCAACGAGAAGAGGTGTGTTTCCCTGTTCTGCATAGAACTTTGCCAGCTTTCCAGCCAAAGTTGTCTTACCTGCACCCTGTAAACCTGCCAACATAATCACTGTTGGAGGATTTTTTGCAAAACGAACTCTGCGCGCTTCTCCCCCAAGGATTTGGATCAAGGACGCGTTAACGATTTCAAAAATTGCTTGGCCCTGGTTTGTGCCAGATTGCAAAGTTGGAAGAGCAGCTAAAGATTTTTCGCGGATTTGTTCAATAAAGCTTTCCACCACAGATAGGGCGACATCAGATTCGAGTAAGGCTTGGCGAATCTCAGCACAGGTCGCATCAATATCTGCGCTACTAATTTTGCCTCGTGAGCGCAGCGTTGAAAATGCGCTACTAAATCGGGAGGTTAAGGACTCAAACATAAGGCGCTAAGAGTACTTGAGCAGTTGCACTAAAGGCGAGCCAACTATGTCGGCCCGCCTTTAGTTTAAATCTCACCTAAAAATAACTTAGATTGCCTCTGGCCCACGTTCTCCAGTGCGCACGCGGACTACTTGATCAACTGGTGTAGTCCAAATCTTTCCATCACCAATAGTTCCTGTTGATGCGGCCTTAACGATGACTTCGACAACTGCTGCTGCCTCTGCATCATCTGCTAATACTTCAAGTCGGATCTTTGGAATGAGGTCAACTGTGTATTCAGCTCCTCTATAAACCTCGGTATGTCCTTTTTGACGACCAAAGCCACTAGCTTCTGAGACCGTCATTCCGGCAACACCATGCGCCTGCAGGGCATTTTTCACATCTTCTAACTTAGATGGCTTCAAGATTGCTGTAATCAACTTCATTAGAATAAACCTCCTCGTGAAGAACTAGACATTTCATAAGCAGTCTCGGCATGTTCAGACAAGTCGACACCTTCCACTTCAGCATCTCTAGTGACACGGAACCCAATTGTCTTTTCGATGACGAATCCAAGGACCAATGTAACTAGGAATGAATAAAGTGCAACCATGCCAACACCTAGTCCTTGTTTGGTAAGTAGCGCAGTGCCACCACCATAGAACAGGCCATCGACGCCAACGCTATTAACAACATGTGTCCCGAATAAGCCAATTGCCAAAGATCCCCAGATTCCACCAACAAGGTGAACTCCAACTACATCGAGTGAATCATCAAATCCGAACTTGTACTTTAAACCAACGGCAAGTGCGCAGAAAATACCCGCAAATAAACCGATAACCACTGCTGCCCATGGTGCAACGAAAGCACACGCGGGAGTAATTGCAACAAGACCGGCAACTGCTCCCGAGGCTGCGCCAAGGGAGGTTGCATGTCCGTTGCGAATCTTTTCAACTAACAACCAACCAACAAGAGCCCCAGCTGTTGCAACTTGAGTGTTCAGTAATGCCAGACCTGCAATTCCATTAGCTGCAAGTGCTGAACCGGCGTTGAAACCAAACCAGCCAAACCACAACAAACCTGAACCAAGTAGAACTAACGGCAATGAGTGTGGTCGCATCGACTCTTTGCGCCAACCCACACGCTTACCAAGAATAATTGCAAGGGCTAAGCCTGCAGCACCCGCATTGACGTGCACTGCTGTTCCACCCGCAAAGTCTTCAAGGCCTTTTCCTGCAAGGTAGCCAGCGCCTGTAACCGTGTCTCCAACTTTGTTACCAAAAGCAAATACCCAGTGTGCAACTGGGAAGTAAACAATTGTTGACCAAACCGCAACGAATACTGCCCATGCAGTGAACTTGGTGCGATCTGCGATTGCGCCAGAGATGAGCGCTGGAGTAATGATTGCAAACATCAATTGAAAGGCGGCAAAGACCAAAACTGGAATGGGATAAATACCACCATTATTAGTTAAATCATTAACCATTCCGCCTAAGCCTGAGAAAGAAAGATTTCCATACCAAGGTGAATCTGCTTTGTAACCGAAAGCTAATTCAAAACCATAGATAACCCACAGAATGCTCACTATGCCGATAGTTATAAACGACATCATCATCATATTTAAAACGCTCTTAGTGCGAACCATTCCACCATAGAAAAAGGCAAGTCCAGGTGTCATAAGAAGAACGAGCGCGGTGCTAGCTAACATCCAGGCTGTATCACCTGAGTTCAAAGCGATATCTGTCATATTTTCATCTGCCTTCAAGATTGGTAAAAGAGGTTTCTCGCCTTTGAGATGGCCATACCTTCTCTAGGCCCGGTTACGGCAGATGATGTGAACTATTGCGGCGGCGTGACAATTTCGCCCCTGTGTTACATCTAGGTTACGAAAGCAGGCCTTGGATATAGCTGTCGGCATCGAAGTGGGCAAAATCGGACTCAGACTCCCCTGTGCCGATCCACTTGATTGGGATGTCGAGTTCTTTCTCAATGGCAAGTGCAACCCCGCCCCGAGCACTTCCATCAATCTTGGTCAAGATAATTCCACTCACATTTACTGCTTCAGTAAATACCTTTGCCTGTTGCAAACCATTTTGCCCAGTAGTTGCATCAATAACTAATAGCACTTCATTAATGGGAAAGACTTTCTCAACAACACGCTTTACTTTTTCAAGTTCTGCCATCAAATCATTTTTATTGTGCAATCGACCTGCTGTATCGATAATCAGAAATTCGGCTTTATCCTCTTGAGCTTTCTTAGCTGCATCAAATGCAACTGAGGCAGGATCGCCATTGGCTTTACCTGAAACTACTTCAACACCAATTCTTGTCCCCCAGGTTTGCAACTGCTCAACTGCTGCCGCTCGAAAAGTATCTCCAGCAGCCATCACAACTTTCTTTCCGCCTGTTTTTAGCTGTGCTGCTAGCTTTGCAACACTTGTTGTCTTTCCCGTTCCATTGACGCCAACAACCATGATGACTGTTGTTTCTTGGCCTAGTAGAGACCCACGATCTTTGGAAGAAAGATGTGTAGATAAAATCTGAGAGAGCGCTTCCTGAGCGTTCTCACTCTTAACTTTACGTGCCTGCTCTAAAAACTCTTTAGTTAGTGATGGACCTAAATCAGAGAGAAGGAGTTCTTCCTCTAACTCTTTCCAGTCAGCTGGAGCGAAATCATTTGTTCCTTTGATTTTGGCAATGAATTTGCTAAATAAACCCATGAGAAAGCCTTACTTAACTTGCGTCAGATTCGCGCAAACGCTGAGAAATAACTTCAGTTACTCCATCACCGCGCATAGTCACGCCGTAGAGTGCATCAGCAATCTCCATTGTGCGCTTCTGGTGCGTAATGATGATGAGCTGAGAGGTTGCGCGAAGCTCTTCAAAAATGACTAGCAATCTGCCAAGGTTGGTATCGTCCAGGGCCGCTTCAACTTCATCGAGCACATAGAACGGACTAGGGCGCGCTTTAAAGATTGCAACCAACATGGCAACTGCCGTGAGTGACTTTTCTCCACCTGAAAGAAGAGATAAACGCTTAATGCGCTTTCCAGGTGGTCGGGCTTCAACATCAACACCACTTATCAGTGGATTATCTGGATCGGTCAAAATCAAGCGACCATCTCCACCGGGAAATAGTCGAGAGAAGATATCTTCAAAGTGCATTGCCGTTGCCTCAAAGGCTTCCATAAAGATTGACTGCACACGATCATCAACTTCTTTGATGATGTCGAGCAAATCTTTCTTTGTATTCTTCAAATCTTCTAGCTGCTCAGCCAAGAACTTCAATCGCTCTTCAAGAGTGGAGAACTCTTCAAGTGCTAATGGATTGATCTTGCCTAGCAAAGTAAGTGAGCGCTCAGCAGATGCCAATCGCTTTTCCTGCTGGTCACGGCGATATGGAATCAGCTCAGTCGTGACGATTTCGCCTGCTTCGTTTTCAAAGAATGT
>JBDLTD010000058.1:0-6170 GCA_039799185.1 Actinomycetota bacterium
GCAAAAGTCACACGTGATCGCATTATGCGCAAGATGGATGCCGAGTTCCCGCTCTATGGCTTTGCTGGTCATAAGGGATACATCACTGCCGCTCACACACAGGCCCTGAATGAACATGGGCCTTGTGCACAACACCGCCAATCTTTTTCAAATATAGCTGCACTTATTCACAAGCAATAGTTTTACTTAAGCCCTTTATCACCTGCCAGTTTTAACGTGGCGCCTTATGTACATACAAACACCTGCCTTTCTGACTCCTTTTGAAGCTCGCGCCATTCTCTTTTCCGCCATCGAACCTGGACATTTCTTCTGGACTGCCGAGATTTCACAGTTCGGCCCCCTTAAAACTTTGGAATCAATTCTCTCTGGTGAGTATCCGGCTGAGAAAACGAAAGCAATCATTACTGCTATTCGAAGCGCAGAAGTTGGCCAGATTCTCTTTGAGATTGAAAAAGCGGGGGCAAAGTTCCTCACACCTGAAGATGAGCATTGGCCACAAGGAGTTAATCAACTTATTAATCCACCTATTGGATTAATTGTTGCGGGGGATTCAAGCTCACTGATCACACCATCATTGGCAATAGTTGGTTCTCGCAAACCCACAACATATGGCGCCCATGTTGCAAGTGATTTTGCGCGAGCCTTTTCAGATTTAGGGTGGACGATAATTAGTGGGGGAGCATATGGAATTGATTCCTATGCCCATCGCACAACATTGCAAGCCAATGGGCGATCTATTGCGGTCTTGGCAACAGGGATAGAAGTTGCTTATCCAAAATCAAATCAAAAGCTCTTTGATGAAATGAGAGTCAATGGCGCGTTGATAAGTGAGCTCATGCCCAATGAGAACGCGGTGCCCTCTAGGTTTTTGGTGCGCAATCGATTAATCGCATCTATCGCTAAGGCAACGTTGGTGGTTGAAGCAGCATTTCAAAGTGGATCTCTTCGCACCGCACGAGATGCAGCAGAACTACTTCGTCCCGTTATGGCAATTCCAGGACCTATTAACTCTGCAATGAGCCAGGGATGTCATCGCTTAATTAGCGAACGTGCCGCAGAGCTGATCACATCAGTTGCAGATGCAGTGGAGTTCATAGGCGCAAATCAATGAGAGAATAAGCCTATGAGTGATTTCCGTTCGGGCTTTGTTGCCATTGTTGGCCGCCCTAACGTTGGTAAATCAACTCTGATTAACGCACTAGTTGGTAGCAAGATTGCAATTACTTCACATCATCCCAACACCACACGCAGTGCTATTCGTGGCATCGTCCATGGAGAGAACTTCCAAGCAGTTCTAGTTGATACACCTGGTGTCCACAAACCTAAGACCCTATTAGGCCATCGCCTAAACGCTGTTGTTGATCAATCTATGGATTCTGTAGATGTAGTCATTCTTTGCATTCCAGCCGATGAAACTTCAGGTGCTGGGGATATATACATAGCTCAAGAAATAGCCAAGCACCCGAGAGCAAAGAAGTTTGCAGTTATTACAAAGACAGATTTGTTATCTAAGGAAAAGCTGGCACTTCGCCTAACTGGAATTATGGAGCTAGCTCAAGGCTTTACGTGGGATGAAATCATTCCAGTCTCTGCTGCTATTCACGATCAAATTGATTTACTGAATAAGCTTATTGGAGCTGCGCTTCCTGCTGGTCCTGCCTATTACCCAGAAGGCACAACCAGTGATCAAGCTATTGAACAGTTGATTTGTGAGTTCATTCGAGAAGCTGCGTTGCAAGATGTTCGAGAAGAACTACCTCACTCCATTGTTGTGACAATCGATGAGTTCGGTGAACGAGAAGAAAAGGGATCACGCCCCTTCTATGATGT
Source organism: Actinomycetota bacterium (assembly GCA_039799185.1). GTDB lineage: Bacteria > Actinomycetota > Actinomycetes > Nanopelagicales > Nanopelagicaceae > Planktophila. Next base: position 1,831 of record JBDLTD010000058.1, read on the forward strand.
TCATGCAACTATTCACGTTGAACGCGACACACAGCGCGCAATTTTGCTAGGTCATCAAGGAACGAGATTAAAAGAAATTGGAATTAGAGCACGCGCAGATATTGAGCGCGCACTTGTTGCCAAGATATTTCTTGGACTTCATATTAAGGTTTCTAAAGAATGGCAGCGTGATGCCCGCATGTTAGACAAGCTAGGTTTTGAAGAGCGTCGTTAAACTTTCTCTTTACGACTTGCTAAGTATGAGCCCAGTAAAACCATTGGTAGGCCCACGATAATTCCTAAGGTGATTGGCTCGTTTAAGATAATAATTCCAAGGACAACAGCAAATGCTGTGTTGACATAGGTTGTTAATGAACCACGTGCTGGGCCAATTTCGACGATAACAATAAAGAAGAGCATGAAGGCGATGGCAGTGCTCAATACGCCTAAGGCAACCAGGGCAGTGATTGCTTGAGCTGAAACTGGATTACTTGGCCATACTGCAATGGCTATCGGTGTGTAGAAAAGACAAGTGATACCCATTGCCACACCGTTAATGGCAATTCCATCAACACCTGGCAAGTTAGTTGTGATCATTAAGACGGCGTAGGCGTAGAGGATTGAAGCCAAAATCACCATGGCAATTGCCTTGGGGTTACTGCTTCCGGTTATCGATTCAATTCCAACCAAGGCGATGATTCCAATAAAACCAACAACTAGTCCAAAGACTCTCTTTGGTTGCCAGACACTGTGGTCTCCACGCAATGAAGAGAAAATAGTTGAAAAGATTGGAACTGTTGAAACAAGTAATCCAGCTAGGCCAGAAGAGATTTCTTTTTCAGCACTTGTTATGAGAATCCATGGACCAATCATTTCAAGGGCTGCATAAGGGGCCACATATTTAATGCCCTTAATTGCATCCTTTAAAGTATTTTTGCGCATTGCAATTGGAATCAAAATTGCAGCACCAATGAGTGTGCGCCCAGCAACGATGAGTGCAGGTGGAATGTCAGCAACAGCTACCTTCATCAGTAGGTAAGGAATTCCCCACAAGAAGCCAACTATGCCAAATTGAATCCAGGATTTACGAGTCATTTAGGCAATCACAGGGCAATAATGAGTAGTGGTTGCAGATGCAACGGCGTCCCAACCAAATTTCTTCATGGAGCGCACTCTACCAATTTGCAGTGTTATCTCGCAAAGTTCGATATTTATCCATTACATGTGGAGTTGCTTGTGAATGATGATGTGAAACTTTTCCTAGATCCCATGTTGGCATTTCACCTAGTAGAGCCCAGGCAGCTTGTTTAGCTGCGCCATCTGCAACATATTCTCCTGTCGGTGGCACTAAAACTTCACGGCCAAAGAGTGCGCTAGCAATTGTTGGAATCGCAGGATTTTTTGCGCCTCCTCCAATAAGAAGTATGCGATTGACGTTTACTCCAAGTGCAATCAAAGAATCAACGGCATCGGCTAATCCAGCCAGCATTCCTTCGATCATGGCGCGAGCAATATCGGCAGGATTGGAGTTGTTTAAATTCATTCCTGCAAAGACGCCAGTTGCATCTGGGCGGTTAGGGGTTCGCTCACCTTCAAAATAGGGAAGAAGAGTTAAACCATTAGCACCTGGGGTTGCAGAGAGTGCAAGTGCTCCGACTTCATCATGAGTTTTACCAAGAATCTTTGTCGCAGCATCCATGATGCGTGCAGCATTTAATGTGCAGACAAGAGGCAAGAAGCGACCCGTTGCATCAGCAAAGCCAGCAACTGCGCCACTTGCATCATGTGTAGGAGTTTGCGAAACGGCAAAAGCTGTTCCAGAAGTTCCAAGAGAAACGATCACATCTCCAGGTTGTGCTTGCACACCTAGAGCTGCTCCAGCGTTATCGCCAGCACCTGCGGCAATTGGTATCCCAGTTGTTGTTGTTCCGCCAAAAGAGTTCGGTGCAATAATTTTTGGTAATCGCAGCTCTAAATCATGGCGCAGTGCCAAGCGCAAGATATCTTCACGGTAGTGAGAAGTTGTTGGATCAAAGTATCCAGTTCCAGATGCATCGCTGCGATCTGTAAATAGCGTGGAGAAATCTTTACCGCCTTGCAGTTGCCATGAAAGCCAATCATGGGGCAGGGCTACAGATGCAACACGGGCCGCGTTCTCTGGTTCGTTATCTGCCATCCAACGAAGTTTGGAGGCGGTAAAAGATGCAACTAATACAGAGCCAACTTTGCGAGCAATCTCAGCATTTCCGCCTTCTTCCCGATTTAAATCTTCGGCAGCTTTGGCAGAGCGTGTGTCATTCCATAACAAGGCAGGTCTAATAACTTCACCGTTGCTATCTAGTGCAACCATTCCATGTTGTTGTCCGGCGATAGAAATTGCTTCAACACCATCTAGTCCGCCAGCATCTTTTATTGCGCTATCAAGGGCGTTTTTCCAATGGATGGGATCAACTTCAGTGCCTTCTGGATGTGCTGCTCGGCCTTGGCGCAGCAGCGCTCCCGTGCGGGCATCGCGCATGACTACTTTTACCGACTGAGTAGATGAATCCACCCCTGCGATAATTTGTTGATTGCCCATGTGGCAAGGCTAGACTGTTCCAGTCAGCGTTGACCACAGGCCGGGCGCTTTTCTTAGCTCGAGCCGTTCATCATTTTCTTTTTAATGGAGTTAATAATGCGTATTGGTGTCCTAACTGGTGGCGGAGATTGCCCAGGTCTAAATGCTGTGATTCGCGCCGTAGTTCGTAAAGGCGTAAAAGAGTACGGACATGAATTTGTAGGTTTCCGCGATGGTTGGAAGGGTCCACTAGAGGGCTTAACAATGCCTCTTAATATTGAGACAACTCGTGGCATCTTGCCTCGCGGCGGAACAATCCTAGGATCTTCTCGCACTAACCCTTTCAAGATTGAGGGCGGCGTAGAAAAGATTAAGGACAACCTAGCTAAAGCTGGAATCGATGCACTTATTGCAATCGGTGGCGAAGACACCTTGGGTGTTGCAACAAAGCTTGATTCTCTCGGCGTTAAAGTTATTGGTGTTCCAAAAACAATTGATAATGATTTGAACAACACTGACTACACATTTGGTTTTGATACTGCAGTCAATATCGCAGTTGAGGCAATCGATCGCTTACACACAACTGCAGAGTCACATCACCGTGCTTTGATCGTTGAAGTAATGGGTCGCCATGCTGGCTGGATTGCACTTCACTCAGGTCTTGCAGGCGGAGCAGCTTGTATTTTGATTCCAGAGCAAAAGTTCTCAATCGAAAAGGTTTGCGAGTGGGTTGAATCTCGATTCAAGTCGCACTACGCACCCATCATCGTTATTGCAGAAGGTGCAATTCCTCAAGAGGGCGATATGGTCACAAAAGATCAGACGCTTGATTCATTTGGTCACGTGAAACTTTCAGGTATTGGCGATTGGCTTGCTACTGAGATTGAAGCGCGCACAGGCAAAGAGGCACGCACATCTGTTTTGGGTCACATCCAACGTGGTGGATCTCCAACAGCATTTGACCGTGTTCTAGCTACACGATTTGGTCTGCAGGCAATAACTGCGGCTCATGAAGGTGACTGGGGCAAGATGGTTGCACTTCATGGCACCGATATCGTGCGTGTTCCGCTGGCATCTGCCACCGAACAGCTCAAACTCGTTCCCCTAGAGCGCTATAAGGAGTCAGAGATCTTCTTCGGATAATTGCGGTACGCGATTATCAATTGATTCTCTATCCTTAACCCATGACTTCTCCTCTAGATAATCTCTTCACGCCGCACCTTGTGGCTGCCCAGCAACCACAGTGGCCTGGCGGTCCAGAGGGCGCGCTAATAAAGGCCGCAGTTGCTGAACTTAAATCATTTCCACCACTTGTCTTTGCTGGTGAATGTGATGATTTAAAGGCACGTATTGCACTTGCTGCAGAAGGAAAAGCTTTTTGGTTACAAGGTGGAGATTGCGCAGAAACATTTGCTGCAGCTACAGCTGATTCAATTAGAAACCGCATTAAAACTATTTTGCAGATGGCTGCAGTCTTGCAGTACTACTCATCTTTGCCAGTCGTTAAGGTCGGACGCATGGCGGGGCAGTTTGCCAAGCCTCGCTCTAATGACATGGAGACCCGAGGGGATGTAACACTTCCTGCATACCGCGGCGATGCAGTCAATGCTATTGAGTTCAATGAAGCTTCTAGAACTCCAGATCCTCATCGTTTGGTCCGTGTTTACAACACATCGGCTTCAACATTGAACTTAGTTCGCGCTTTCACACAAGGTGGTTTTGCAGATCTTCGCCAGGTGCATGAGTGGAATAAGGGCTTCATCCGCGATTCATCAGTGGGTGAGCGCTATGAAAAGATGGCAAA
>JBDLTD010000059.1:0-5947 GCA_039799185.1 Actinomycetota bacterium
TCTTCGTTGACATGCATGTAGGCAATTTGAATGGGTGAGTCACCATTAAATGGCTTTTCACCGGTAAACATTTCATAGGCCACAATTCCTGCGGCATAAACATCGCTGCGTGAATCTGCAATACCGCGTTGGACTTGCTCGGGGGAGAGGTAGGAAACACTGCCCAAGATCACGCTGGATTCAGCGGTCATGGTTGTTCCAATAAGTTCACCACGTGCCAAACCAAAATCTGCGATCTTGATGCGACCATCTTTTGAGATCAAAATGTTTTCGGGCTTGATATCTCTGTGCACGATACCGATCTCATGTGCTGCGGCAAGGGCGGATAAAATAGGAGTTAAGTAATTGATTGCATCTTTAACTTCAAATCGTCCACGTTCATTTAAGTATTCACGAAGTGTGTGACCCTCAATTAACTCCATAACAATAAAGACGGCCGGGACACCGTTTTGATTCCACCCTTGGTCCTGCACAGCAACGATGTTGGGATGTGAGAGTGCAGCAGCTGCTTTAGCTTCTCTAATGAAGCGGTTAACGAAAGCTTCATCTTGTGCTAAATGCGGATGCATTATCTTTACTGCAACTTTTCGATCTAAGCGGGTATCGAGAGCCTCATAGACACTGGCCATTCCACCATTGGCAACCTGGCGGGTGAGTTGATAACGCCCATCAATGAGCTCACCCGATAGATCTGACATGTGGGCGATTTTAGGGCTTTAATCCTTATGAGCTTTGAATGTGTTCCGCGTTTTCGCGTGTCTTATCTCGCATGAAATGATTTTCTTGGGCAATCTGCCATTGCTTCATTTGTGGTGCAATCTGATTGCCATCTCTCTTCAAGACCCTTTGTATTCCTTCTTCAGCATCGATATCTAGCCAATACAGGGTTGCACCAGCATCCCGCACTACTTTCTGTCCGGCTCCAACGCCTTCTAAGATCAAGATATCTGCAGGATTTATCATCGCCTTTGAATCAAAAGACATTGAATTCCAGTTGAAGATATCTATTTCAATGCCTTCTTTTTTGTGGTGTGCATTCACAATTGATTCTAAGGTTTTAGTTAAACCCTCATCCAGCGCGTTTTCCCAACCGTTATAGAGATCATCCATGTGAATGACTTGAACAGTCTTATCAACTGATAACTCATCAAAGAAGCGAGCAGCTAGCGTTGTTTTGCCAGCACCTGCTCTGCCATCAATTGCTATTAAGGACATACCAGCGCTTCCAACCAATGATTGCAACGAGAGTAAATAGGCCATATAGAACAGCCGTGAACCAATAACCCAGGTAGGCGTATTGAATGGTGCCGGCTAAATCAATGATGAGCCAGAGGACCCACGCTTCGACTTTTTGGTAGACCATAAGCACTTGAGCCGCTAATGAACCAACAAGTAAAAATGCATCAGACCATGTCGCTGCAGCACCTGCGCGCGATAGCAGAGGAGAAAGTACAGAGACTGCAAATAGAGTTGCAACACCAATATAAAAGCGATCACGATTATTTAGATAGCCAGGGGCTGCACCTGTTGGCGCCCAACCGCGCCAACCCCAAATGGCGGCGATTATGAAAACTATTTGAAGTGCTGCACTTGCAAAGAGATCAGCTTGATAAAAAAAGACCATGTAGAGCGCACTACTCAATGCCCACCATGGCCATGTAATGCGCTTTCCAGTCGTGCCAAGCCAGACTCCAACTAATGAAGTAGTGGCTGCAATGAATTCAAGCACCGAGACTTCATAGCCCCAGGCGCTAAAAATGGTGAATGACATAGTTTCCTTTCCACGTCCGCATTACCGGACGGGTCAATCGGTCGGTTTGAATTTCAAACCCTCTCAGCCGCATGCGGCTCCCGTGGTTATTAGAGTAGCGTTATCTCGTGCAAAAGTATGGATACCTAGCGATGATTGTTTTCACCGTCGTTGGCTCATTTTGGTTAGAAGTATTTTTAAAGGTCGGGGTTCTCAAGCAGTTTAAGCGAGTAGTCCTTGCCATTGCCCCCGTAGCTTTTCTTTTCATCGCATGGGATAAATACGCCATTGCAAATGGCCACTGGAATTTTGATAAAGATCAGATTCTGGGAATCTTTGGACCTTTTGGCATTCCACTAGAAGAGTATTTGTTCTTCATCGTTGTGCCTATTGCAGCGCTCATGACTATAGAAGCAGTGCGTACAACCAAGAAGCATTGGAAGGTGTACGAATGACGTACACGCAGATTGCTATCTTTGCCGTGCTCTTTGCAATCTCCTTTGATCTCTATCTCTTTAATACACAGCTGCTCAAGCGCAAAGTCTTTTGGACTTCTTACGCAATCATTGTTGGTTTCCAGCTACTTACCAATTGGTGGCTGACTTCAAGAAATATTGTGATGTATAGCCCAGATGCCATTATTGGTCTGCGTATCGCATCGGCTCCAGTGGAAGATTTACTCTTTGGTTTTGCTTTAGTTCTTGGCGTATTAACTAATTGGATACGGCTAGGCGCTTCAGATAAGCGCTAATAAAGACGCGTAATCTGCGGGCCGTTGAAGTCTTGGCACGCTTGTTAAATATGTCGTAGCCAATCTTTTCCACTTCATCGACGATGCCGCAGTACAACTCACTGGCAGCTTCAATACATGGACGACTAGAGGCTGCAAGCATTTGAATTCCTGGGGTTGCTTCGGCTTGTAGTTGGCGCACGCGGGAAATTTGAAACTTAAGTGCGCTAATAATCTGTGGCGTAAGAACTCGCTCCTCAAGCATTTCGCGTGTGACGCCATGCCCAGCAAGCTCAGTAATAGGTAGATAAATACGGCCACGATCTAAATCTTCTCCCACATCGCGGATGAAGTTAGCTAATTGGAAAGCAATGCCTAGCTTCTTTGCACATTCATAGGCACCTTCTTCAAGCACTCCCAGCACTGGCACCATTTCAAGGCCAATAACTGCAGCTGAACCGTAGACGTACTCCACAAGATCTTCATATGTTTGATATTCCTGCACAGTTAAATCCATAGTCATGGAATGCAAGAACGCTTCAAAGTGCTCATGGGGGATTGCAAAGGTATTGACCGTATCAATGAGTGCACGGCCGATTGCATCATCACTCTTACCAGTTTTTAAATCCTGCAAAATCTTGGCACCCCAGACACCCAAAGCATCTGCCTTTTCCTGCACAGTAAGAGTTGAAGCAAGATCATCAACGATTTCATCTGCATAGCGAGCAAAGCCATAGAGTGCATGAACATATTTACGTTTAGCTTTAGGTAGCAGGAGTGTTGCTAAGTAATACGTTTTGCCGTGTAGAGAATTTAATCTCTTGCACTCGGCATAGGATGCCTCCAGCTCATTCATTTACTTAACAGGTCCCACAATTCGCTCTGCAGCAAGGCGGCCTGAAATCAAAACCATTGGAACGCCAACGCCAGGTTGTGTTCCAGAACCAGCAAAGACAACGTTTTCAATTCCCTGTGCCATATTGCGTGGTCTGAAAGGACCGGTTTGGAAAAATGTATGCGCACTAGCAAATGGTGCACCCATCTCCATTCCTTGATTCTTCCAATCAAGGGGAGTAGTCATGACTTCAGTTTCAATTGAATCGCCAAATCCTGTGTATCCGCGCTCTTCAATGGTTTTAATCATTTGATCGCGATATGGGCCAGCTTGTTTGTTCCAATCAATATCACTATCCAAGTTAGGCGTTGGGAACAAAATGTAATAGGAGTGCTTACCGGCAGGTGCTAAATCTGGATCATCATGAGTTGGCACGGTAACTAAAATGCTGGGATCACTCATTAACTGCTTCTTCTTGATGAGTTCATCAAAAACGCCATCCCAAGAGTGGCCAAAGTGAATATTGTGATGAGCAGCAAAGTCATATTTCTTACTTGAGCCAACGAGAAGAGTCACACACGATGGTGAGTACTTCAATCGCTTAATAGTTACAGGGGTTTTGCCTAGTAATTCGCGATAGGCAACAGGTAGATCTGGATTTAAAATGACTGCATCGCACTCATAGCGCTCACCAGCTTCGGTGATAACAGCTTTTGCACGGCCATCGCTTACTTCAACATTTGTGACTGTGGTGTTGTATTTAAATACCACGCCATGCTTTTCAGCAGCTGCAGCCAGAGCACGCGGAACTGCATGCATTCCACCCTTAGGGAAGAAAACTCCATTGACTGAGTCCATATATGCAATGACTGCATAGATTGCTAGAGCCTGTTGTGGACTTACGCCTGCATACATTGCCTGGAATGAATAAACCTTTTGTAGGCGAGGATCTTTCATAAATTGATTTACTTTAGGAGAAAGTCTGCGAAAGCCCCCAAGTGCAATTAAGCGGGCAAGGTTAGGTGTGAGTAAGTTCAGAGGACTATCGATATTTCTATCGATGAAATCATTCATCTCATACTTATAGAGCTTTGTAACAAATTCTACGTATCTGCGATAGCCGGCAGCTTCAGTGCTGCTGATGTGTTTAGCAATCTCTGCTTCCATCTCATTGGTATCTGCGTGCACATCTAGCTGTGAGCCATCGGCATAGAAAGCACGATAAAGAGGTGTGAGGGGAGTTAACTCCAACCAATCTTTCATATCTTCGCCCACGCAGTTAAAGGCGTCATTGATTAGTGATGGCATTGTTAGAACTGATGGACCTGTATCAAAGGAGTAACCATCTTTTTTGAGTAAGCCATTGCGACCACCAGGAACACTTTCGCGCTCTAATACGGTTACTTTTCGACCAGCACCTGCAAGGCGAAGTGCAGCGCTTAATCCAGCAAGGCCTGCGCCAACGATAACAACGTGATCGGTGGGGCCTTTAACTCTGGCAACCATTTACATACTCCTCTTTGTGGCAATTAGGGCAAGCTCATTGAGTAAATCGCGCCCAGCACTATCAATGACAGGGTTTTCAATTGCGCCAAGTGCTTTAGACGTTAAGTCATCAATCATAGTTTCAAGGGCTGCCTTTGCGCCTGTTGAAACAATCATCTCCTGCAAGATGGCCACACCTTTTTCATCAATATCGTTCTTACCAAAGTACTTACGGCTCTCGGCCTTCATTGCATCTGTGCATTTGGCATCGGTCATAGCGATAAGGGCTGTTCGCTTTCCTTCACGCAGGTCATCACCGGCAGGTTTTCCGGTAACAGATGGATCGCCAAAGACGCCGAGTAAGTCATCGCGGAATTGGAATGCCTCTCCTAGAGGTAGTCCATATTCAGAGAGAGCGGCCAGCAATGCCGGTGTTGCATCCCCGGCCAGAGTTGCTCCTAAGTGAAGTGGTCGCTCAATTGTGTATTTACCTGATTTGTAGCGAGCAATCATCATTGAACGTGCAAGATCTGTGTTCTTCTGTGTTTGCTCGTGAATGTCTAAGAACTGTCCTGCCATTAATTCAACGCGCATCTCATCAAAGATTGGCATTACGCGGCGGAGTTCATCACTTGATATACCTGACGTATTAAGAAGTTGATTAGACCAAACAAGTGCTAAATCTCCAAGCAAGACTGCAGATGCTAAACCGTAGGCAGGTGCAAAACCCTCTAACTCATCTTGCACATGGATTGATTCAAAGTGGCGGTGAATAGATGGCTTACCACGACGAGTATCAGAACCATCCATCAGATCATCATGAATAAGAGCGCATGCTTGGAGCAGTTCAAGGGAAGAGATTGCTTTAGTTGTTGCTGGAGTTAAAGATCCGCCTGCGCTTTTGATTCCGGCGTAGGCAAAGAGAGGCCGTAAACGCTTACCGCTATCTAGTAAAAATGATGAGAGAGCCGAAGAAACCGGATGTAGTTCAGGTGAGATTGAAAGCAGATATGAGCTTTGCTCACGCATGAATTGAGTGAGTTCAATCTCTACGCCATCGCGTGTCTCTTGTAACTCTGCCCTAGTCGCTGAACTCACAGCGCAAAGATACTCTCACCCACTTATCTCCGCCATTCTGGGCGCTCTT
>JBDLTD010000060.1:0-5844 GCA_039799185.1 Actinomycetota bacterium
ACTTGGTTTTTCATAGTCTTGTCCAACACCAGTAAAGTTTGGAATCTGTCCGGCAGCAGATTTCTTATAAAGACCCTTCGGATCTCGTAAACGACAAGTTTCCACCGGCGTATCAACGAAAACTTCTAGGAACTCTTCATCGTCAAAAATACTCTTTGCACGCTGTCGGTCGACTTCAAATGGGCTCACCAGAGCTGTAATAACGATAAGACCAGCATCGACCATGAGTTTTGCAACTTCTGATACTCGTCGGACATTTTCAGCACGATCTTCCGGAGTAAATCCAAGATCCATATTGAGACCTAAACGTAAGTTGTCACCATCTAAGACGTAGGCGTGGGCACCTGAAGCAAATAACCTTTGCTCCAGTGCATTAGCAATTGTTGACTTACCTGAACCTGACATTCCGACAAGGAAAACAAACTCGCCCTTGAGGATTTCAATATTCACGCTCTCGAGGGCAGGACGATCTTGCCCCGAATAAATCTTCGTTACATTTTCAAACTTAATCACACGCTGCTCCTTTGAGACCTGCCCCTAGTTTATGGAGCGAAGCCGCGATTTCTTGGTTAATTCGAGCTATTTATGAGAATTCACAGACGAAAGATGAATCACAGCGAGCGTAAATCTGGTGCTATTTCTGAAAATAATTATTGTGATGCGCTACGGCGCCAGCGAATTCCCGCTTCAATGAAATCATCGATTTCACCGTTTAATACAGCCGATGTATTGCCAGTCTCATGATTATTTCGAAGATCTTTCACCATTTGATACGGAGCTAATACATAGGAGCGCATCTGATTTCCCCAGGATCCAGAATTATCACCCTTGAGAGCATTGATCTTTGCCTGCTCTTCTTGTCGGCGCCGTTCCAATAATTTTGACTGCAAGACTGCCATTGCTGTGGCCTTGTTTTGAATCTGCGAGCGTTCGTTTTGGCAGGAGACAACAATCCCTGTTGGAATGTGAGTTAAGCGCACAGCAGAGTCAGTTGTGTTAACTCCTTGTCCTCCCGGACCAGATGAACGATAAACATCGACGCGAATTTCCTTTTCATCTAATTCAATGTGGTCGCTTTGTTCAACAACGGGAACAACTTCAACTCCAGCAAAAGAGGTGTGGCGACGAGATTGTGAATCAAAAGGAGAGATTCGAACTAAGCGATGTGTTCCTTGCTCCACAGATAGAGTCCCATATGCATAAGGTGCCGTAACACGGAATGTTGTTGATTTAATTCCTGCCTCTTCCGCATAGGAAGTTTCCAGTACATCAACTTTGAATTCGTGACGTTCGCAGTATCGCAAATACATGCGCATCAACATTTCAGCCCAATCAGCAGCTTCAACGCCACCTGCTTCGGAACGTATCGTGATGAGAGCATCACGGTCGTCATATTCACCATTGAGAAGTGTCGTTACTTCAAGTTCACTAATAGCTTTGATAGTTGCATCGAGTTCCCCTTCGGCATCTCGAAGTGCTGAGCCATCAGGTTCACCTGCTGCCAATTCAAAGAGAACGGGTAAATCATCAACGCGGCGGCGCAATCCTTTGAGACGGGCAATCGTTGATTGAACTCGAGATAACTTGCTTGTGACTGCCTGAGCCTTTTCGGGGTCATCCCATAAATTTGGAACTCCTGCAGCCGCTTCAAGGTCAATCGCTTCTGCTTCGAGCTTGGGAAGATCTAAAACCTTTTCAATAGAGGTAAGGGTCGCGCCAATCTCGTTTATTTCGAGGATGTATTCGCGAGCCATAGATGAAGGATAGCGACAAGTTCTCCCCTAGGAATTTACCCTTGATTGGGGGTTCCAACATTGATCCCATAGTAATTAGTTGTGATTTTTCGCTCGTCAAAGGCGCCCACGTGCGAGGTAATTTCCACCGAATCGATATTTATGAATGGAATAACGAATGGAAGTCGAGCTGTAGATGAAGTCTGTATCGATAGTTGGTACCCATCACATGAAATTTGATCAACTCTTATTTCACCTAGCCGGGAACCAAGCAAACTCTCTCTATCTCTACTGAATTCACTTATTGCATTGATGGAATCCTTGCGCCCTTTTTCACAATCAATTGGAACGCCTGGATCCTTCTCTCCCTCTCCACCCAAGTTACGTATGAAAGTCTTTATGTTGTACTCCCCGCGGTAATACGAACCCATATCGAGATTTCTTACTCCGCGCTGTGCGGCAGCCTCGGTTGCTTGAGTCAGGGATCGCTTTGTGAAATAAACTGATGAGACATCGGTCAGAATCATAAGTGTAGTTAAAATTACCAGAAAGAGGCCGAGTATCAGGACGGAGAGTGAACCTCTGTCATCTCGCAGAAAGATTTGAGATTTGCTCAATGGGATTTTCACTGCCCTTAAGCCCATGGTGATACATATTCGATTGCTGAAACTTTGATTTCTGGGAGATTTGCTTGAGTTCGCGTAAGTGTTATTCGGATTCCAGTATTAGGGCTGATGCAAGGTTGAGCGTTGCAATCAATGCTCATTTCAATTTCTCCAGCTTCTAGCGCTGCTTGATATCCCAGAAGAATTGCCCCTCTTGTCATGATTTCGTGTGCAACTCCAAAAGCAATCTCATCGTTAGAGCTCGTGACAAATCCTCGTGATGCTTCTCGTGCCAATGTGCGCAATGAATCATGCCCATCGGTCATGGATGCAAAACTATTTATGTAGATGAAGAGAGGAATAAAGAGAGGAATAGCTAACGCTACAAACTCGACAGATGCGCTCCCACGCTCCTCACGAAAAAGACGTTTCAATACATTCTTAATCTGTGATCACCTTTGATTCTCAATAATGGCAATCCCACTGACGTCAGTTTGTAAATCTAATCCCGTGAGTTGCGAAAGGCCCGGAATTAACTGAATCAAGGATTTCTTCCTACGGCTTATAACAAGGTCGAGATTTTGATTGGGGTCAGGTGAATAGATATTTAAGTAAGTATCGGAATCATTAAATTCACCACTAATCGCTCTATTCGAAGCTTCATCCTGCGCGAGCATTTTCTCCATATTCCTGAAGTGGAGTGCCACGGTTAGCTGACCTGCGATAAGGAAAAGCGTAAGAAGAGGAATTACTACCAGTGAACTTTCCACACTTCCTCTTTCATCATTGAATAATTTCCTTAGGTACCTGTGCCTCAACTAACGAATGCCATTCATCGCATCGAGAGAATTCTTCAGGATTGCAGTGAGGCGAGGTGCGGCGATTGTCCATAGTGCGGTCACCAGCCCAGTCGTCATCAGTACAACAAGTACCCACCCCGGAACATCGCCTCGATCATCACTGAGAGCCTTGTAGAAACGAGTCCTCTTGAATTCCGAAATACGGACTGACAGATAGTTTGTAGCCACTATCAACTTGATTGTTATTGCTTCATTCATTGCATTCCTCTTTCATTTATTGGTTACGGTTTAATGTTCAATTCTCAATTTTGGGCAAAGAGATTCAGATTTGAGAGCGATGGCCAGAGTGCAAAAACAATTGATATTGGAAGTATTAGAAAAACCACAGGAATCATCATCGAAAGTTCTGCCTTTGATGCTGCTGAGAGAACTCGGTTACGTTGAAAATCTTGAGCTTCGCGAGCATGGCTGTGCAATACGTCAATCAAAGGTGCTCCCCGAGTTATAGCGATGACAATCGAATCTACAAAACGACGCACTGCCATAGATCTAACTCGTCGACCCATGGAATCGAGCGCCGATGCAAAAGGTTCACCTCCGGTAACTGAGTCGATTACTTTGGAAAATTCCTTAACTAGAGGTCCTTGGCCTCGAGAGGAAATGCGCTGCATCGCGGTAAGTGGTGACTCTCCTGCTGAAAGCGAGAGTGTGAGTGCTTCGACAATTACTGGAAAGTCTGACTCGATTGACTGTCTATACCTCTTCAGCTCACGCCTCAAACTCTGCTCGGTGATATAGAGAATTGAGATTACAGACAATGCAGCAATCACCAGAAGGGAAACCACAGAAATACTTAGAATTATGGAAGTAACCAATTCGAGAGAAAGTAGAAGAAATATGAGAATTAGCTGTCGGTAGCGAAAATTCTCATAACTCCTTTCGTTTGAGTATCCAAGTTCCACTAGTTTGTTTCGTGCATCAGTTCGATCGCCGATTTTGCCAATGTAATTTAGACTCAATTTTTCCCAAGAGACATTGTCAGTTGCCAGAAGGAATACTGGAAATAGTACAAGCACCGTCATCAATACAGAGTTCCGCATCATGTGCTCCGGTCAAGACCATCAATGAATATACGAGTGGGATCTGGTAAGCGGCTGAGTGAATTCATCCAGAGATATGCAATTGCTGTGATGCCGAGCCCAGCACCAAGAATGAACAAACCCGTAGGGGTAGAGAAGGACTGCGATGTAGATGGTTGAGTGGATAGTAAAAGAAGCAGGATCCACGGTGCCGCTGCTGACAAATGTGCTGAATTCATAATCCAATTTTGCTTTACTTCTATTTCACGCCGGAGTGATAAATCTTCGCGAATAAACTTTCCTAGCAGGCGCAGAATTGTAAGTAACTCTGCTCCCCCTAATTCTCTTGCGATCAAGAGCGCCTCAACTATCTGGTCAAAACTAGGGTGCGCAATTGATTCCTTCACTTCTATAAGCGCATTATTGAAGTTGCCATCCCTGTATAGATTTTCAGTAAATCTTTGAAAATCATCTTTGAAAACCTCAGGCCCTCGCTGCGCTAAGCCAGCTAGTGATTCGTTCAGCGAAAGGCCAGATTGCACCCCAGAAATAAGAATGTCGATCATCTCTGGGCAGGCACCATGGATAGCCGATTTTCGCTTCGACCCACCTCTCTTCTGTGCAATAAAGATAAATATTGCAATGAAGAGAGCAAAGGCAATTGCTATTAGTGCCGAGCGTGAGAAGAGTGAGGCGATGATAAATCCAGCTGCAATAAATGAGAGGGATGTCAGAGTTCGCTTGCCAATTGGAAATTTAAGTTTCATGTCATCACACCTAGGCCACGCTCATAGCTCTTCCCATTCCAACGCCAGACAGTTTCAACTTCGGCTCGATCATTTTCAAAACGGCCAGTCACTCTCGCGACTTCCATGATTCTTCGAGTTCCATCATTTCCAATTGAAACTTGAACCACCAGGTCAATTGCTGATGCAACAGTCGGTGCAATGAATTTATGAGAAATATTCTCTCCGGCTAGGAGTGGCAAAGTCTGTAATTTCGTAATCGCATCTCGAGCAGAATTTGCGTGCAGAGTTCCCATGCCTGGCAAACCTGAGTTGAGGGCAAGTAGTAGATCTAGTGCTTCCGCCTGACGGACTTCTCCAATAATGATCCGTGATGGGCGCATGCGAAGTGCCTCTTTGATTAATTGCCGAAGAGTTATTTCTCCTTCGCCCTGCAAATTTGGTCCACGAGTTTGCATTTGAACAAGGTCGGGGACTCGTGGTTGAAGTTCAAATACTTCTTCGATGGTGATTACGCGTTGCGAGAGTGGAGTTTCAGATATGAGGGCATTAAGAAGTGTCGTTTTCCCTGCCTGAGTACCACCACTTACGAGAATATTGCTTCCGCGCTTGACTGCTTGGGATAGTTCTTCTGCAATTCCCTTATTCATGACTCCCATGGCCGCTAATTCGCCGAGAGATTTCTGACGCATTATGTGCTTTCGAATATTTACAGCCCAGTGCTCAGCAGTTATCTCAGGAATTGCCACATGTAGTCGACTTCCATCAGGAAGTCGTGCGTCAACAAATGGCTGGGAGAGGTCGAGCCGCCTTCCACTCCAAATCAATGTTCTATCAACTAATTGCTTAACAGCATCCGATGTGAGGACGAGGTTGATGAG
>JBDLTD010000061.1:0-5823 GCA_039799185.1 Actinomycetota bacterium
GGTGAAATCGCTTCAATGCCAGATAAGAATGCAACTAAGCGTATGCAAGAGATTTACAACGAGCCAATTAAGCCAGAGTTAATCAAGGCTCGCATCCAACAAATCCGCGATGCTGGCGTGACCGTTGCTGCATCACTTTCACCTGCTCGCACAGCAGAACTTCACAAAGCTGTAATCGATGCTGGCGTAGATATTTTCGTTATTCGCGGAACAACTGTCAGTGCTGAGCATGTGGCACCAGAGGATGAAGCCCTTAACTTGAAAAAGTTTATTTATGAACTAGATGTGCCGGTAATTGTTGGTGGAGTTGCCACGGCAACTGCTGCGCTGCACTTAATGCGAGCGGGAGCTGCAGGAGTACTTGTTGGCTTTGGTGGCGGTGCTGCACACACAACACGTAAAGTTTTAGGTATTGAAGTACCTATGGCATCAGCAGTCGCTGAAGTTGCATCAGCACGACGTGAATATCTTGATGAATCAGGTGGACGTTATGTTCATGTGATTGCAGACGGAGCAGTTGGTCGCAGCGGTGATATTGCTAAGGCAATTGCATGCGGCGCAGATGCAGTCATGATGGGTTCTCCACTTGCTAAAGCCTCAGAAGCACCGGGACTTGGATGGCACTGGGGATCAGAGGCGCATCACCAAGTTCTCCCACGTGGAGAGCGCGTTAACGTTGGAACTGTTGGAACGCTAGAAGAGATCTTGCTTGGACCTTCACACACATCTGATGGATCAATGAATTTGTTTGGTGCTCTTCGCCGTGCAATGGCTACATGTGGGTATTCAGATGTGAAGGAGTTCCAGCGCGTAGAGGTACTTATTCACCGTGCCTAATGATCGCGGCGTACTTGTAGTCGATTTTGGGGCGCAGTATGCCCAGTTGATTGCACGTCGTGTTCGTGAAGCTCACGTTTATAGTGAAATTGTTCCTTCAACAATTACTGCAGCGCAAGTTCGTGAAAAGAATCCTTCTGCAATTATTTTATCTGGCGGACCTTCAAGTGTTTATGCCGAAAATGCCCCCCAATTTGATGCTGCAATCCTTAAATTAGGCATCCCAGTTTTTGGAATCTGTTATGGATTTCAAGTAATGGCTGCTGCCCTTGGCGGAGTTGTTAGCCAGACGGGTAAATCAGAGTTCGGTCGCACGGATGTTAGCGCCCAAACTGCATCAAAGATTTTTAAAGGTCTTCCAGACCAGCAAAAAGTATGGATGTCGCACGGGGATGCTGTAACAACTGCACCTGCAGGATTTAGCATCTGTGCCGTTACTGCTGACACACCCATCGCAGCTTTTGAAGATGCATCAGGTCAATTGGCTGGAGTTCAATTTCACCCAGAGGTTTTGCATAGTGAACATGGCCAAGCGATATTGCGTAATTGGTTAGTCAATACAGCAAAATGCGATGCAACATGGACTACTGGAAACATTGCACAGACTGAAGTAGCAAAAGCTATGCAAGTTGTTGGCGATAAAAAAGTCATTTGTGGTTTATCTGGCGGAGTTGATTCAGCGGTGGCCGCAGCCATTATTCAGAAAGCAGTCGGCAAACAGCTAACGTGCGTGTTTGTTGATCATGGATTATTGCGCAAAGGCGAGGCTGAACAAGTAGAGCGCGATTTTGTTGCTTCAACTGGAGTTCAGTTAGTAGTTGTTGATGCAAAGAAGCAGTTTTTAGATGCCCTTAAAGGTGTTACTGATCCAGAAGAGAAACGAAAGATTATCGGCCGTGAATTTATTCGATCTTTTGAAGCAGCAGCTCGTGATATCGCAGCCGGTGGAGATGTTGAATTCTTAGTACAGGGCACCTTGTATCCAGATGTAGTTGAGTCAGGTGGTGGCAGCGGAACTGCCAACATTAAATCTCACCACAATGTTGGCGGATTGCCAGATGATTTGAAATTTACTTTAGTTGAACCGCTTCGAACTTTGTTTAAAGATGAAGTACGACAGGTGGGGCTGGAGTTAGGTCTGCCTGAAGAGATTGTTTGGCGCCAACCATTCCCAGGCCCAGGTCTTGGAATTCGAATAGTTGGAGAAGTAACGCAAGAGCGCCTTGATTTATTGCGCGAAGCAGATGCAATTGCCCGCTTTGAGTTAAAAGCTGCTGGACTTGATCGCGATATTTGGCAGTGTCCAGTTGTTCTTTTGGCCGAAGTACGCAGCGTTGGCGTGCAGGGGGATGGACGCACATACGGCCACCCAATAGTTTTGCGCCCAGTATCTAGCGAAGATGCGATGACAGCTGATTGGTCTCGCGTACCATATGAAGTTCTTGAGAAGATTTCGACTCGTATAACCAACGAAGTGCGTGAAGTTAATAGAGTCGTGTTGGACGTGACAAGTAAACCGCCAGGAACGATTGAATGGGAATAAACGTGAAGAAGATATCTTTAGTAATAGCAGTGGTATTAGTGTCAGCTTTCTCAATTGCACCGATACAAGCAGCAGAGAAGCCAACAACTGTTCCTGGGTGCAAAACTCCCACAGCTAAAGCACATGCTCCAGCAACTGTTAAAGAACCTATGGCAGTTGCAAAGGTGCTCCCTAAGACAATGACTATTGATACCAACTGCGGTGCGATAGTTATCTCACTCCTCTCAACTAAAGCGCCATTAACGATTACGAAGTTGTCAGCACTGGCTAAGGCTAAGTATTTCGATCTATCTTTCTGCCACAGACTTACAACTGATGGTTTATTTGTATTGCAGTGCGGAGATCCAACGGCTTCTGGTTCTGGAAATCCAACTGGGTGGAAGGGATACAAAGATGAAAATCTTCCAGCCAACAAAGCAAACAACTATCCAATAGGCACAGTTGCAATGGCCAACTCAGGCCCAGGAACAAATGGATCACAATTTTTCATCATTTATGCCGATACAACCCTTGGACCAAGCTACACAATTTGGGGCAAGGTAACTAAGGGCTTAGATCTGGTTAAGAAGATAGGTGCGGTCGGTGCTTACAAACTTAACGCTAATGACAATCAGCCTTATTACGCTACAGACGGTTATCCAATTCAAACTGTTGAGATCAGAAAAGTAAGTGTTAAATAATTAATTCGTATTAACGATTTTAAAAGCTTCAGCTATACGACCTTCAGGTAACCCGCCAAGTCCAGCATTTCGCTGACCCCATTCGCGGACCATATTCTCTAATTCTGGGTTATGAGCAGTTTGGGATGCGTGTGCTTGTAATGCCCTTATCTTCAAATCAAAAGTATCAGTGATGTCTACAAAGTGATCAGGGGTTGCATAGGCACTTACCCACACTTCTTTAACACGCCATGGCTGTAAACCTTCTTGATCAAGCAAATCTGTAAATGCAAAAGGATTTCGTGCATCTGGATACACGGCTTGAATTGCTGCTTCACCTGCAGCTAAGTGATCTGGGTGACTTGCACCAATGCGATCCCAGTTTCTTTCAGGACTTTGACACACCATGCGATCTGGTTGTGATTTGCGAATTTGTCGAACTAAATCTTTACGTAGACCAATGGTGGCTTCAAGATGACCATCGACGTAGTTAAGAAAAGTAATGTCTGTAACTCCGATTGCCGCACCAGCTGCACGTTGTTCACGTTGGCGAATTGCGGGCATCTCTTCTTTTGTGAAACCAGATTCTTCGCCGCCTTGATCACCATTGGTACAAAACACATAGGCAACTTCAATGCCCTTCTTGACCCACTGGGCAATAGTTCCTGATGCTCCAAAATCTGAATCATCTGGGTGGGCACTAACGACCAAGACGCGCTTGATCTCACTATCGGCGATGGGTTCCATGTCGCTTAGCCTAATAGACTCACCACCATGACGAGTACTGATCCGCTGCTAGCTGGGCTCAACCCTCAGCAAGCAGAAGCAGTTACTCATGCAGGTGGCCCATTACTTGTTGTGGCAGGTGCCGGTTCAGGTAAAACTCGCGTTTTAACGCGTCGAATTGCTTATTTAATGTCACGCCGAAATGTTGCTCCGTATCAGATTCTTGCAATCACTTTTACAAATAAGGCTGCCGGAGAAATGAAAGAGCGCGTAGCTGAATTAGTAGGACCTATTGCTAAATCAATGTGGGTATCCACTTTCCACTCAGCATGTGTTCGAATCTTGCGCCAAGAGGCTATGCGCCTTGGCTACAGCAACTCTTTCTCTATTTACGACTCAGCAGATTCGCTACGCCTTATTACTATTGTTGCCAAAGAGCTCAACCTAGATGCCAAGCGCTATCCAGCCCGTCAGTTTCAAGCAATGATCTCAAATGCTAAAAATGAACTTCTTGGTCCGCAAGATTATATAAATGCTGCAAGTAACCAATTTGAACAAGTAGTAGCTGATGTTTATACGGTTTATCAACAACGATTACAGCGCGCCAATGCGATGGATTTTGATGATCTGATTCTTAAGACCGTTGAAGTAATTCAGCGTTTTCCAGAAGCTAAAGCACGCTTTAGATCTCGCTTTCGCCATGTGTTAGTAGATGAGTACCAGGACACAAACCACGCCCAGTACATGTTGGTTAAAGAGTTAGTTGGCACGGAAGCAGAAGGTATTCCTTTAGCAGAGCTATGTGTGGTGGGTGATGCTGACCAAAGTATCTATGGTTTCCGCGGTGCCACTATTCGCAATATCTTGCAGTTTGAACTCGACTACCCAA
Source organism: Actinomycetota bacterium (assembly GCA_039799185.1). GTDB lineage: Bacteria > Actinomycetota > Actinomycetes > Nanopelagicales > Nanopelagicaceae > Planktophila. The sequence continues at coordinate 4,655 of JBDLTD010000061.1, forward strand.
ATGCCACCACAGTATTGCTTGAGCAAAACTATCGTTCTACGCAAAACATTCTAAACGCCGCTAACGCAGTTATCACTCGCAATGAAAGCCGCAAGGAAAAGAATTTGTGGTCTGACGCCGGATCTGGTGCACCACTGGTTGGATATGTGGCAGAGAGCGAACACGATGAAGCCAGTTTTATCGCTGATGAAATTCGCCAATTGCAGAAAGAATCAAAATCTCAACCCGGAGATACAGCAATTTTCTATCGCACAAATGCCCAATCCCGTGTTTTTGAAGAAGTATTTATGCGAAATGCGCTGCCTTATAAGGTCGTAGGCGGCTTGCGCTTCTATGAGCGCCGAGAAGTGAAGGACTTGCTTGCCTATTTACGGGTATTGGCCAACCTAGAAGATGAGATATCTCTGCGACGAATTATCAATGTTCCAAAGCGCGGCATTGGTGATACCTCTTTAGATTATGTTGACGCATTTGCTAATCAGAACTCGATTTCATTTTGGCAAGGTTTGCTTCGCTGCACCGAAGCTCCTGGATTACCTTCACGTGCAGCACAAGCCATTAGTGAGTTCACTTCGATGATCAGTGCCCTCAATGTTTTGGTTGAGGCAAAGACCAGACCATCAGTGATTGTGGAAGCAGCTTTAGAGCAATCTGGTTTATTGAAAGAGCTAGCCGATAGCACTGATCCTCAAGATGAAGTAAGAGTTGAAAACTTAAAAGAATTAGTTGCAGTTTCCATGGAGTATGAAGAGCGACCTATTGAAGAATTAGGCGAGGATGAAGAAATCTCTTTAGCAGGCTTTTTAGAAAAGGTTTCATTAGTCGCTGATGCAGATGAGATTCCAGAAGGTGAAGATCATGGCGGTGTTGTAACAATGATGACATTACATACTGCTAAAGGTCTTGAGTTCCCAACAGTTTTCTTAACTGGAATGGAGGATGGAATTTTTCCTCACTCACGAACTCTTGGTGAAAAAGATGAGATTGAAGAAGAGCGCCGACTTGCATATGTTGGTTTAACTCGTGCACGTCAACGCCTCTATATTTCACGAGCTGAATATCGCTCAACATGGGGTGCTCCAAATTACAATCCACCATCTCGCTTTCTTGATGAGATTCCAGAAGATGTAATCGAGTGGCGCAATCAAGGCGGTGCTTCTTTAACACCA
>JBDLTD010000062.1:0-6293 GCA_039799185.1 Actinomycetota bacterium
AGAGCACCTGGCCATGTTGCAACTGTTGGACCCTTTGTTCAACCAGGTAGTACTCCATGTCGGCGTTGTCTTTCACTTATCGAAGCTGATCGAGTCGGCGTTGCAGAACTCTCTATCCCACTTGGAACTAGTGATGAGCTCCCTATCGCTGTTGCCCACCAAGTTGCCGCGTTAGCAGCTCATGCAGCGCTGAAATTTATAGACACAGGCAAAAGTGAACTACAGGCCGCGCAATTGATTGTGGATTTTCTAGATGCTCTCAACCCACAGCTACAGCATTTCCCACAGCACCCTGAGTGTGAATGCCTATGGACAAGTGCAGACGTACTTCTTTAGTCAATTGCAGTTGTGCACAGCCTAAGCCGCAAGGCCCAATGAGTTAGAAACCTAGAACAGGATTGCTCGTCACGAGATATTCACACACCACCATAAGGAAAAGAGAAGCAGATGAATCAAATAATGAAATCCATGGTTGATGCAGAGTTAGTTTTGCGCGATCGCCTCATTAAAGCCCATAAGAAGTTCTATTCACAGCTAAGAGATGAACAGGGAGATGTACCGGGTTGGGTTTTAGTTGTGCTTATGACTACTGGACTAGTAACTGCAATCTGGACGATTGCAGCACCTCGCTTGACTGCAATTCTTAAAAACTCTCTTGATTCAATGAATGGGATCCGATAACAATGACTACAAGAGGCTTTCATGAAAGCTTCTTGCGCAAAGCTAGGCAAGAAAATGGAAATGTTGAAAGCTCACTAGTTCTTATTCCTCTGGTATTTCTCTTTCTCATCGCCGTTGAACTCATAGTTGCGACAAATCTTCGCAATAGTGATTTTGCACTGGCTCAAAGTGATGCCTCAAGCAGAGCAATTAGCGGGATAATTACAAGTTCAGATCAAGTCATTGAACTGAGTTCACCCGATTCATTCACACATATGAAGCTGCTGATTACAAGACGCAAACATTCATTGCCGCAGTTAGTTCCAGGATTAGTGGCACTCCTTGGTGGCAATGCTGTTGTTGAAGTAAATGGGGCAGCAGTAATGGAAAACCTGAATTGAAGAGCAGATTACGAGATGAAAGTGGAAGCGCCATTGTTGAGTTTGTTGCACTGGCTATTCCGCTCTTTATCCCAGTCTTTATTTATCTCAATAGCTTTGCCTCTGTCAGCGGTAATGAGGCTGTAATTCGAGTGATGGCACGTGAAGGAGTTCGTGCATATGCTGCAAGTGATAGTGACTATTCCGGCCGCATAGTTTCTGGACAAGTAATTGAACTTATTGCACAGAATTTAGGTCTAAGTTCAAGTGAAATCGAAACGATAGATACCAACTACCAATGCTCCCGTCTGCCATGTTTGTCAGCAAATAGCCGGATTCGCTTAACAATTTCCTATGTTGATAGTAAATCTCATAGAACTATTGAAGCCTCAGCACAGGAAAACATCAGTCCATGGAAATAAAATGGTTATCAAAGCTTCGAGATGAACATGGATCTTTAAGTGTGGTGATTATTGGGCTATTTGTTGTAACAGTTGCCGCTTTGATGGTGATGAGCGATATTGCAACAGTAATGGTGGCAAAGCGCTCTTTAACTCAAGCCACAGAAGCAGCGGCAATGCGCGGAGTTCATACCCTTGATCGCGCTGCTTATTACACCGGCAAAGGCACAATGGCCACAACCCCTCTTGCACTTATTAATAATCGTGAACATCCGGCAATACCAATTGATTGCAATCAAGCTGTTCTGGATGTGATGTTGGAGTTACATAATTGGAGTACAGATGATTCTTCAATGAAGCGCCAAGAATTACAGGGAATAGTGCTGACTGACTTTATTTGTGATGGAACCTCGGTTGAGATTTCTACATATGCCACAGTGAAGTTTCCATTTACGGTGCCATTTACTTCCAAGAGCTCAGCAAATTTGTATTCCAGCGCAGCCAGTACCAATCAAGTACAAGAGGGCTTCTATCTATTTGGAGTTCGCCTGCATTGAACGCACTGGGGCATCGGTTATTTGCTAACTCGCTCTCCGCTATCCTTGCACTATGGCAGCGCGTGAATACCAATTGGAGATCAATGAAATTGACGCGACCCTTGTTTCAATTGAAAAGGTTTTAGACCTTCCTAAACTGCGCAAACAAGCTGCAGAGCTAGAGGAAGAAGCTGGAGTTCCTGATCTGTGGGATGACCCAGAGAGTGCACAAAAGATTACGAGCCGTTTATCACGCGTGCAATCAGAGATTGCCAAGTTATCTGGTCTGCGCCAACGTGTTGAAGATCTACCTATTCTCTTTGAATTGGCAGCAAGTGAACCTAATGGTTCTGGCGTTCAAGATGCAGAAAAAGAGTTAGATGCGGTTAAGAAATCAATTGGTGAATTAGAAGTTCAGACGTTGCTCAATGGTGAATATGATGATCGTGATGCATTAATAACCATTCGCTCAGAGGCTGGGGGAGTAGAGGCCGCTGATTGGGCTGAGATGATCATGCGCATGTATTTGCGCTATTGCGAGCGTCATAACTTTAAAGTTGATGTCCTAGAAACTTCCTATGCTGAAGAAGCAGGTATTAAATCAACAACCTTTAGAGTCACTGCACCGTATGCATATGGAACTTTATCTGTGGAGCAAGGTACTCATCGTTTAGTCCGTATTTCACCATTTGATAGCCAAAGCCGCCGTCACACATCTTTTGCTGGAGTGGAAGTTGTGCCAGTTGTTGATCAAAGCGACCATGTTGAAATTGATGAAAAGGAAGTGCGTGTGGATGTTTATCGCTCATCTGGTCCAGGTGGGCAAGGCGTTAACACCACTGACTCTGCAGTTCGTCTGACGCACATTCCAACTGGCATTGTTGTCTCTTGCCAAAATGAGCGATCACAAATTCAAAATAAGGCAACTGCTATGGCCGTATTGCAATCAAAGTTATTAGAGCGTCGTCGTCAAGAAGAGCAAGCAAAGATAAATGCCCTCAAAGGCGATAACTCTGGTTCATGGGGTAACCAAATGCGTTCCTATGTTTTGGCGCCGTATCAAATGGTCAAGGATTTGCGTACTGATTATGAAACAGGAAACACTTCTGCGGTTCTCAACGGTGAAATCGATGAATTTATCGAGGCCGGCATTAGGTGGCGTAGAAGTTCGTAATTTCCTTGCCTAAAGCATAAATCACATTTTTTTCTCAGGCTCATATGCGCGTTACATACCGGTATTTGGCTCCATTTTCCATAAACTATGCAATAGGCCGAGAGCGGATTCCCCGATATCCGCGCCGCAGATGCAATGGGAGATTTAAATGATTCGCTTTGAGAACGTCACAAAGATCTACCCAGGGCAAGAACGTGCAGCCCTTGACTCGGTAAATCTTGAAATTGTTAAAGGTGAGTTTGTTTTCCTTGTGGGACTTTCGGGTTCTGGTAAATCTACTTTCTTGCGATTGATTTTGCGCGAAGAGCGTCCTACAAATGGAGTTATCCATGTTGCCGGTAAGGATTTAGGAACACTTGCAGCACATAAAGTTCCTGAGCTTCGCCGCCAGGTTGGAACTGTTTTCCAAGATTTCCGTTTGCTTCCTAATAAGACAATCACTGAAAACGTGGCATTTGCTCTGCATGTTCTTGGGTATTCCCAAAAAGAGATTAATCGCGAAGTTCCTGAAGTGTTAGAACTCGTGGGTCTTGAAGATAAGGGTGATCGTTTGCCTTCAGAGATCTCTGGTGGTGAGCAACAGCGTGTGGCAATTGCGCGTGCATATGTAAGCCGCCCCCCAATTTTAATTGCCGATGAACCAACTGGAAACTTAGATCCAGCAACATCTGTTGGAATTATGAAACTACTTGATCGGATTAACCGTGAGGGAACAACAGTTTTGATGGCAACTCACGATGCAGGAATTGTGGATCAGATGCGCAAGCGTGTTATTGAACTTGATCTAGGCCACGTCATCCGCGACCAAGTTCGTGGTGTCTATGGATACACGGGATAAGGGGCACAACATGCGCGCACGGTTTCTCTTAAGCGAAGTTGGTATTGGCCTTCGTCGAAATATGACAATGACTTTTGCTGTCATTGTTACGACAGCTATCTCACTCTCATTGCTCGGAATTGGCTTGCTTTCAAATGCACAAGTCGGTGCAATGAAGGATTATTGGTATGACAAGATTGAAGTATCGGTTTTCTTATGTGGTTCACTCTCTGAATCACCATCATGTGCTGGTGGCGTAGTAACTTCTGAACAACGACTACAAATCCAGCAAGATCTCCAGTCGATGCCAGCAGTTGATAGCGTCTTCTATGAATCTCAATCAGAGGCCTTTAATCGTTTCCAGGAGCGCTTTAAGGATTCTGCAATTGCAGCGAATGTAACTGCAGATCAGCTTCCTGAATCATTTAGAGTTAAATTAAAGGATCCGACTCAGTTTGCCGTAATTGTTAGCGCTTTCTCAGGTCGACCTGGCGTAGATGTTGTCCAAGATCAGCGCAGTATTTTAGATAAGTTCTTTAAATTATTGGGTGTATTAAGAAATGGTGCATTGCTGGTTGGTCTGGCTTCAGTACTAACTGCTGCATTGTTAATTAGCAACACACTTCGAATTGCAGCCTTTAACCGCCGGCGTGAAACTGGTGTGATGAAACTTGTTGGTGCATCCTCGTGGTCGATTCAGCTGCCATTTCTTCTTGAAGGAGTAATCTCGGCAATAGTTGGTTGGGCACTTGCAACTGGATTACTTGCCGGTCTCAAGGCTGTTATTGATTCCAAAGTCGCCCCACTTTTGTCCTTCACCAACTTCTTTGGTTGGGGAGAAGTGTGGGTCGCATCAGCGTATTTGCTGGCAACGGGCCTATTTGTTTCAACGGTTGCATCAGTAATCACGCTACGCCGCTACTTAAAGGTCTAAAGCCTTCGCATCTAGTGAGAGAATTGCCCCTGTAATCCTTTAACGCAAACAAATAGGAAAGGGCGGTGATGCGGTTATGGTTAAAGAAATTGGCCGCAAAGTCATTGCCCAAAACAAAAAAGCACGCCACGATTATTCAATCGAGGATGTTTTTGAATGTGGAATGGTTTTAACGGGCACGGAAGTTAAATCACTACGACTCGGTCGAGCATCGCTCATCGATGGCTTTGCCATGATTAATGACGGAGAACTCTGGCTCAGTGGCGTTCATATTCCTGAATACACCGAAGGAACGTGGACAAATCACACACCACGTCGTGATCGTAAACTTCTAGTTCATAAAAATGAACTTAATAAGTTAATTGGAAAGCTTAAAGATTCAGGCACCACACTGGTTCCTCTATCTCTCTATTTCAAAGATGGAAAAGCAAAGATTGAAATCGCGGTTGCGCGTGGTAAAAAAGCCCACGATAAGCGCGAGGCCCTTAAAGCTCGTGAGGCTGATCGCGAAGTTGCACGCGTGGTTTCTCGAGGTTCTTCAGGAAAGAGCCGACGCGCATCTAAGCGTTACGAAGACTAGTTTTTCATCGATTTTGGCTTGCCCGTTTTATGTCTTACACTTATTCCACCGCCGCCTAGTTCGCCCAAATTTTGGGTGCGATTTAGCGACGGCAAGTAATTAAGAATTACTTTGACAACTACATAGTGATGAAAGAATTACGTTTCTTTTTCTTCAAGTTTTAAACTTGGGGGTGAACGGTCTCGACTTTGGATGTTGAGGCAGGGGAAGCGGGCCGAGGAAGCCGGAATGATCTCGTAAACCAATAATCCGTGCAAAAAATAACTGCTGACACTAATCAGCAAGCTTTCCGACCTGGGGTCTAGCGTCGCTAGAGGGCTTTTCACTTCGTTGGTGTTGCAAACAACGAGGGAGAACATTTTTGCAACTGAGTTCGTCGAAGAGTCGTGTGGAGAAACTTCGGGACTGAGAAAGCGATAATCACACTACGCCCGTAGAAGCCCTGTTTTTGCACCGAAGGACCCGGGTTCGATTCCCGGCACCTCCACCATTTTTATTTAATGCTGGCCCTCTGGGCCATGTCCATCTTTTCCATTACTACGGCCACCAAATTTCCACTTCATGGCTGGTGTTTCTGGGCTTTTTTCCTATGCGTTCTAAGATTTTAAAACTAGGGAAGTATTCATTTCTTATTGCGATGTAACACGTAAATAAAGAAGTTAAACCAATTAATCGTGGCGCTATGGGAAGCCCTGGAATTAGTAACCATTGGGCACCAACCAATGTGCCCAAAGCAATAAATATTCCTTGAAAAATTCTTTTGATTAATAGAGTAACTAAAGTTTTAGTTTTGATTCTGCCAAGGGCTATT
>JBDLTD010000063.1:0-5683 GCA_039799185.1 Actinomycetota bacterium
AGTTGCACCAAACTCTTAGCCATAAACTTGGGATTTCTAGCTACCGCACCAGTCTTCTTGAGCCACCAACGGGAAAAGGCAGGAATGGTATGACCATCAAAGATTTCAGTCACTTGAGTTGTTGAATTACCTAAATCGTGCAGCTCATATGACCAGGTCCACTTCATTAAATGGCACCAAGTAATCATTTTATTCTCTTCAAAAGTCACAACGGTATTTGTTATGCGATATGGCACCTTAATCTTCATCGCCATTCCAAATTTGGCGCCCTGATGGAGACGAACTGGGCCAGAAATGCTTTTTTCAATTGTGCCGGAGCCATCAAAAGATGCGTGAGCACGTGGATTAGCTAGTACTTCAAATATCTTTGATGCGGGAGCATTAATTACTATTCGCGCTGCAGCCGTATTTGGATATTCAACATCCAGAATCTGAGCACGCACTTGTGACATTAGTGTGCTGAAGCCGTAATTGGCTTCTCATACTCAGTCACCATTCCGATAATGGAGATAACCAGTGCGCCTAATGAGATGACAGTGAGCCACCATCCAATAATTAATGAAAGCGTCAGTGCACACATACTCAATGCAACTGGCAATGGCCACCATGAGTGCGGGCTATAGAAACCAAGATCACCAGCACCATCTGAAATCAGTGCAGTTAGATTATCTTCAGGAAGAATCTGTCCGATTCGGCGTTGTGTGAACCAGACATAGAAGCCGACCATTCCAGCAAGAGCTGCTGCAAGAAGCATGCCGCCAATTCCTACAGGCTCACCGCCCACTTGCCAATAAATAATTGTCATCAAAACATAAAATAGAGAAAGACCGATAAATAGCTGCCAAGAAACCTTCATAGTTTGTTAGTGCCCTTCAGTCTTAACGTGTGGATAGTGCAGATCAAATGCTGGTCGCTCTGATGAGATGCGAGGCATTGTTAAGAAGTTGTGGCGTGGTGGTGGGCATGTTGTGGCCCACTCAAGTGATGCGCCGTAACCCCAAGGATCATCAACACCAACCAATGGTGCCTTGCGTGTAATCCAAATGTTGACCATGAATGGAATCATTGAAAACGCTAGTAAGAATGAACCGACTGTTGAAACTTCATTCATAAAGGTGAAGCCATCAGTTGGTAGGTAATCTGCATAGCGACGTGGGAAGCCCTTAATTCCTAGCCAGTGCTGAATAAGGAAAGTTAAGTGGAAACCGAAGAAAGTTGTCCAGAAGTGAATCTTTCCAAGGCGCTCATTGAGCATGCGACCAGTCATTTTTGGCCACCAGAAGTAGAAACCAGCAAACATTGCAAAGACCACAGTTCCAAATAGAACATAGTGGAAGTGAGCAACGACGAAATAGCTAGCAGAGACTGCAAAATCTAGTGGAGGTGAGGCAAGAATAATTCCCGTTAATCCACCAAATAAGAAAGTAACAAGAAAGCCCATAACCCAGAGCATTGGTGTCTCAAAAGTAACGTGACCGCGCCACATTGTTCCGATCCAGTTAAAGAACTTCACACCAGTTGGAACGCCGATGAGGAAAGTCATGAAAGAGAAAAATGGCAAAAGAACTTGACCTGTTGCAAACATATGGTGGGCCCATACTGAAACAGAAAGTGCGGCAATTGCAATCGTTGCTGCAATCAAACCCTTGTAACCAAAGATTGGCTTGCGACTAAATACTGGCAAGATCTCTGTGGCAATACCAAAGAATGGCAGCGCCAAAATATAAACCTCTGGGTGACCGAAGAACCAGAACAAGTGCTGGAACAACATAGCTCCACCATTAGCAGGATCAAAAAGGTGCGTTCCATAGATGCGATCTGCTTCAAGACCTAGAAGTGCTGCAGCTAGTGGAGGGAAAGCTAGGAGAACAAGAATTGATGTAAGCAGTACGTTCCAAGAAAAGATCGACATACGGAACATCGTCATACCAGGTGCGCGCATTGTGAAAATTGTTGTTATGAAGTTAACGCCGCCCAGAATCGTTCCGATACCGCTAACTGCAAGACCTAATAACCAAAGGTCTGCGCCTATTCCTGGTGAGTATGTTGCATTTGAAAGTGGAACATAAACAGTCCAACCAAATGATGCTGCTCCCCCAGGTGAGAGGAATCCGGCAAATGCCATGAGACCACCAAAGAGATAGAGCCAGTAAGAGAGCATGTTAAGTCGTGGGAAAGCCACATCAGCTGCGCCAATTTGCAACGGCATGATGACGTTTGCAAAGCCAACGAATAATGGCGTTGCAAACATGAGCAACATAATCGTTCCGTGCATGGTGAAAATCTGGTTGTACTGTTCGGCGCTCAAGAACTGCATTCCAGGGCGTGCCAACTCTGAACGAAGCAGCAGGGCTAAAACGCCACCAATGAGAAACCAAGCAAAAGATGTCATCAGGTATAGATAACCGATTGTCTTGTGATCAGTAGAGGTAACCCACTTTACAAATGCTCTGCCCTTTTCAGGAGGCAGTGATGTCGATTGAGCAAGCGTTGGACGTTCTGCATATGTTGTCATGCTTCGCTCCCCTTCAAGGTTTCAAGATAAGCCTGGTACTGCACTGGAGTAACAACGCGAACTGTGAACAACATCTGCGAGTGGTTTCTTCCACACAAAATATTGCAACGTCCTGGATAGTCGCCCAGCTTGTTAGCGGTGAACTCCAAGTAGTTAGTAACCCCTGGCAAATTCTGCATCTGAATCATGAATGCAGGAATCCAGAAACCGTGAACTACGTCATTAGATGTAATCGTGTATCGAACCTTTTCCCCAAGTGGAACATAGAGAACAGGTGCTTGAGCAGGTGTTCCTGTAACAAGAGCGCCAGGACCAGCTTCTGGATAACCGAACTGCCATGACCACTGAATGCCTTCGACAGTAATCTCATGCTTATACGTATCAGTCTTAGCCGAAATTATTGTTTCCTTCTTCGCTGTGTAATAAAAAAGAACAGCAACGATGATGAAGGGAATGATTGTGTAGAGAACTTCAACTGGAATGTTGTACTGAGTCTGCTTTGGAAACTCTGGGCTATCTTTTTTAAGGCGATGGAAAACCGCAGGCCATAAAATTAGAATTAATGTGAAGACTCCGACAACACCGGCAGCAATCCATGCCCCTTGCCATAGTGATAGAGATTGATCATTAACACTTGTTAATCCTTCTTCAAAGCCAAGGCCAGAAACTTTTGAGCAACCCGTGAGCAAGAGTGCGGGGCTCAGAATGAGGAGACCTCGAAGGAATTTAAGCGCGCGTGACGACATAGGTGTAAGGATAGAGCGCAAAGCGTGCTTGCGTAGCATCGGCTTAAGGGGTCACCCTCGTGGTTCGTGTCACAGGTTCTTAGCTCTTAAAAACTAAGGTGTGGCGCTATTTCTGCAGCCGCTGCTGCCCCATACGACTCATCAAAGCGGGCAAGGAACTCCGCGCTAGTAAAGCGATATTCCTGAGTTCCCATGGTCTCTATGACATAGGTGGCGATCAGAGAACCTAACTGAGCACACCTCTCATGGCTCAAACCCCAAGCAAGGCCGGCAATAAAGCCTGATCTAAATGAATCTCCCACACCCGTTGGATCTGTCTTTGATTTCTCTTGTGGCACTCCCACTTGCACGAATTCTCCGGCGGCACTTTCCACCTTTGCACCCTTTGAACCCAGTGTCACAACACGGATTTTCACATGCTCCAAAATCTCACGATCACTCCAGCCCGTCTTTTGCATGGCCAGAGCTAACTCGTATTCATTGAGGAAAAGATAAGAAGCACCATCAATGAGAAGTTTGATTTCCTCACCTGACATGCGGGCCATCTGCTGGGAAGGATCGGCAGCAAAGGCAATGCCTTCTTTGCGACAAACATCAGAGTGGTGCAACATCGCCTGCGGATCATCAGGTGAAATTACGACCATGTCGAAACGACCGGTCTTTTCCATGATTGGGCCTAGTTCAATATTTCGGGCTTCACTCATTGCACCTGGGAAAAAGGATGCAATCTGATTGAGATCATCATCAGTTGTGACCATAAAGTGAGCGGTATACAAAGTAGTTGAAACTAAAGCGTGAGATGTGTCGACACCATGACGAGAAAGCCAGGCTTCATAATCTGCCCAGTCTTTTCCAACGGCAGCAATGAGAACTGGATTTAAACCAAGGACTCCCATGCCATAACAGATATTTGCTGCGCATCCCCCACGGCGAACATCCAGGCTATCTACGAGAAATGAAAGAGAGACTTTTTCTAAAGAGCCGGCTACAAATGAGTCAGTGAACTTTCCAGAGAAAGTCATCAAATGATCTAGACCAACTGAACCTGCTACGCCGATTTTCATGTGGCGATACTAGGGCCTCTAACTAGTTTTATTAGTTAAATGAGTCGCCGCATGCACAAGAACCTGCTGCATTTGGGTTATCAATTGTGAAGCCCTGCTTCTCAATGGTGTCAACGAAATCAACAGTTGCACCCATCAAATAAGGATCGCTCATCTTGTCCACGATTACCTTGACTGAACCATATTCACGCACGATGTCGCCATCTTGATTGCGATCATCAAAGTAGAGCTGATAACGAAGACCAGAGCATCCACCAGGCTGTACGGCAACGCGAAGATTGAGATCATCGCGGCCTTCTTGTGCCAAGAGCGCAGCTACCTTTGCAGCAGCAACATCGGTTAGGGCAAGACCTGTGGTTGTAACTTCTGTAGTCATTTTCTCTCCTTGTTTGGGACAAGCCTACCTTTCCCCCACCCCTGACGCGAGTTGTGACTTACCTTCATTATTTGTGGTTTTGCCCCGCCCTTCTATAGTTGCCCCATGACTACTGAATCAACTGGCAAAGGCCGTCCAACCCCGAAGCGCAAAGATGCTCAGGCAAAGGTGAAGGTTTCATCCCTGTCCCCTGTTGTGACCAAGGAGCAAAAGCGCTCCCAGAAGTTGGCCTCCAGACAAGATCGCGTCAACTCACGAGCTGCATATTTGCGCGGAGAAGAAGGCGCACTGCCAATACGAGATCGCGGACCTGAACGCCGCTTTGTTCGTAACTATGTTGATGCTCGCCGTTCAATCGGTGAATACTTCCTACCAATAATCTTCGTAGTTCTAGTACTGACGTTGATTCAAATCCCCGCAGTTCAATTCAGTGCTATTGCCCTGATGTATGCCGTTCTTCTTGCCGCTGTTATTGACGGAATTATCCTTGGTCGAAAAATCCAACGTCTTGTCCATGCCAAATATCCAACGGCTAGTACCAAGGGCTTGGGAATGTATGCATGGCTTCGCTCAACACAGATGCGTCGTCTACGTGCACCACACCCACAAACCAAAGTGGGCGATGTAGTTAATTAAGCTCTTGGATTTGGGCTGATGTTTTGTGCTGGATCTTTTTCAGGCAGATTACCCAAAGCGCTATCAATTGCTCTCATAGTATCTGCATCTAGTTTGATACCAGAAGCCTTCACGTTTTCCTTAACCTGAGATGGCTTTGTTGCACCAACGATGGCGCTAGAAACATTTGGATTTTGCAAAACCCAGGCAACAGAAAGTTGCGACATTGTTAATCCAGCCTTATCGGCAATTGGCTTAAGCTTTTGAACTGCAGTTAAGACATCATCTTTCATCCACTTAGAAATCATTCCAGCGCCGCCCTTTTTGTCGGTAGCACGTGAGCCGGCAGGCGGTTTCTTACCTGGCA
>JBDLTD010000064.1:0-5679 GCA_039799185.1 Actinomycetota bacterium
GAAGCAATTTCACGTGAGCCAAGTAAGAACTTCATTTCATCGCCAGCAATCTCTGCTGTAACAACCATGCCTGCACCAACTTTGCCATCAGCTGCTGCTGGTGGAGTTCCAATGTGGGCGTTTTCTAACATCTGCTTAAGTTGGCGAATACGAGCTTCCATCTTGCCTTGCTCATCGCGAGCAGCGTGGTAACCACCGTTTTCTTTCAAGTCACCTTCAGCACGTGCAGCTTCAATCTTTGCTGTGATTTCTTTACGTCCATGCTTTTCAAGGTTCTCTAATTCGGCGCGCAAACGATCGGCAGCTTCCTGCGTTAACCATGTCTGTGCGCTCATAAGGCGTAAAGGTACTAGGTGGGTATAGCTGCCTACAACTTATTTAATACGGCAGGCAACCACATCAGCGTTAACGCCCTGACTACGCGTAGGAATATCAGTGTTTTTCTGTACTACGGCAAGACCAGGGCCTATTTCATCTTCAATCTGTCCTACGACTGTTTTGTCGTAATCTCTGGCAACTAAGGTGCATGAAATAACCTGATCTTTATCTTCTCTGACCACTTCATATCTAATCGACATTTCACGATCAGTTGTGGCAGTAAATGAAATAACGGAAACACGGATGCCAGGGTTTGAATGGTGAAGACCTGCCCATACCAACCAGCTGATTCCTAGAACGGCAAAAACAACGGCTGGAGCCACCCACCTCTTGGTCGGGCGCACGCCATAGCGATCCTCGTAGGAGAACTGCGAGCCTGATTGCATGCAATGATTATGCCATGCAAAAAAACTATGAGGTAGGCGCTGCGGGGTCTCTAACCATTGCGATTTTGATTATCGCCGTAGTTTTCTTAATGCGCAGTTTCTATAAGCGCTTCATGGGTGTTGATCGAAGCGATGACGGCGCAGACCAGTAATTCCTTCCTTTCCAAAGTTGGTCAAGTTGTAGCAGTCCTACTTATTGTCTCCATCTTTTTCTCACTGGGCCTATGGCAGTTAGATCGAGCTAAAGCTTTAAAGCAAAGTTTGGTAACAGCTACTGCCGTTGATGCAAATATCGTTCCACTCACATCTATCGCCACTGCAAGACAGCCTCTTGCGCCAGAGGCTTTTAATCAGATGGTGGAAGTTTCAGGGCACTACGTTTCAACTTTTAGAGCACCTAACCAAGGCGATGGTGATGGGCAGGTCAGTGATTGGGAAGTTGGCTTACTTCAGATTGGAACTGATCAAGGGATCTTGGTTGTGAAAGGTTTGTGGTCAGAGCGATTACTCAATCCTGATATTTCAATGGCCATGGTGATAGATATCAAAGGACAGTTACGTGCTTCTCAATCTGATGATCATTCAATCAATGGTGATGGTGCAATCTCACGCCTAGATAGTTCAGTGATTGTGGGATTAACTGATTTAGATTTATTTGATGGCTACGTTCTGGCATCTTCTGAATCTCATAATGGCTCTGAGATAACTCGCCAGCGCCTCACCCCAGAGAAGTTGAGCTCTCGAATCCCAGGCTATTACTGGCAACACTTGTCCTATGTGGTGATCTGGTGGCTTATGGCAGCGGTGGTGCTTTACCTTCCCTTCTATCGCCGTAGAGTTAAGCCATGAAATCAAGCCTCATACGTTTTCGAGTAATGGCCGTTGTCTCAGGTGTTATGTCACTGCTCCTCTGGTTTGTTTATATGCCCATCAAATACCTATTTGATCTACCCGACCTACACAGTGCAATTATGTGGATCCCTATGGTGCACGGATATCTCTACCCCATTTATATTTTGACCGCCCTGCAGTTCTCAGTAAAAGAGCGCTGGCCATTGATGAAGATGTTGGGTCTGCTCCTAGCTGGAACTCTTCCAGTTGCCTCACTGATTGCAGAACGTCGAGTTGTTCGCCGTTATTCGTAAACTCATAAAATCTTTGCTCTACCCACTCTATGAGTGGCGTTTAGTTCGAGCATTAGATTTCTCAAAGACACCTCACCATGTTGGTGTCATTCTGGATGGCAATCGCCGGTGGGCAAAAGCTAATCCCAGCAATACCGACCCCAATGGCCATAAGGCCGGGGCAAATAAAATCATTGAGTTTTTAGGTTGGTGTGATGACGCCGATGTTCGGGTTGTGACCTTGTGGTTGCTTTCCACTGATAACTTTAAAAGAAGCTCGGATGAGATTGAAGAGCTACTTAAAATAATTGGTGACACCGTGGATGCCTTAGCTGCAACGGGCCGCTGGAATATTAAAGCGGTGGGGGCCTTAGATCTCTTGCCACCCTGGCTGAGTGAAAAATTATCCTCACTCAAACCCATCCGAAACGATGGTGTTGAGGTCAACGTTGCCATTAGCTATGGCGGGCGTCGTGAGATTGTCGATGCCGTGAAGTCTTATCTTGGCGAAGAAGTAAAGTCTGGCCATTCACTTGATCAAGCTAAAGAGAAGTTGACCAGTGATGATATTTCTAAGTATTTATATACCGCAGGCCAACCAGATCCAGAGCTGCTCATTAGAACATCAGGGGAACAGCGCCTGGGAGGATTTCTTTTATGGCAAAGTGCGCTTTCTGAGTTCTACTTCTGTGAGGCTTATTGGCCTGATTTTCGTCGCGTTGATTTCTTACGCGCCCTTCGTGCTTACTCACTTCGACAACGCCGTTTCGGCAGTTGAGATTTAGCCCAAAAACATCGACAAGATTTAACTTTTATAAGGCGCGTGTTGCCACAGAGTTAGCCTCAAGGTGTTCTACCTTTTTACATATCCGAAGCAGCATCCCACTAGTACAACTAAAAATGAGGAGTCCAGCCATTGGCTGCTAAGAGTCACAGCTCTAGAAAGACTTTTGTTTTAGATACCAGCGTTTTATTAGCTGATCCTGGCGCCCTGCATAGATTTGCTGAGCATGAAGTAATCATCCCTATCGCTGTTATTGGCGAACTTGAGACTAAGCGCGATCACCCAGAACTCGGATACTTTGCCCGCGCAGCCCTACGTGCTCTCGATGATCTTCGCGTTACCCATGGCCGACTTGATCAACCTCTGACTATTACCCCAGAGGGTGGAACCCTTTCTGTTGAACTCAACCACACCGACCTTTCCACCTTGCCCCATGGCTTTTTGCGAGATGGCACTAATGACACTCGCATCTTGGCCATTGCTAAGAACTTAATGTCAGATGGCAAGAACGTTGTTCTAGTTTCTAAAGATTTACCACTTCGCGTTAAAGCATCATCTGTGGGTGTTGAGGCCCAAGAGTATTTAGCAGAGCTTGTAGCGAACAGCGGCTGGACTGGAATTGAAGAGCTCACGGTCGGCTCATCAGTTATTGATGATTTGTATTCCTCCGATCGAGCCGACCATGAAGCAGCCCACAGCCTTCCCATTCACACCGGACTTGTTTTGCACTCAGATCGTGGCAGCGCGCTGGCCCGCGTAACGGCCGATAAGCAGTTGCAGTTAATTAGAGGAGATCGTTCAGCTTTTGGTTTACATGGTCGAAGCGCCGAACAGCGCATTGCCTTAGATCTTCTTCTGGATGACTCCATCGGAATTGTTTCTATGGGCGGACGGGCAGGAACTGGTAAGTCGGCATTGGCCTTATGCGCAGGTCTTGAAGCTGTAATGGAAAAGCGCATTCATAAAAAGGTAGTTATCTTCCGTCCTCTCTATCCAGTGGGCGGTCAGGAACTTGGATACTTGCCAGGTAGTGAGGGCGAGAAGATGTCGCCCTGGGCCCAGGCAGTCTTTGACACTTTAGGAGCCTTGGTTAGCCAGCCAGTTATCGATGAGATCGTGGACCGGGGCTTGATTGAGGTCTTGCCTCTGACCCATATCCGTGGTCGTTCCCTTCATGACTCCTTTGTGATCGTCGATGAAGCTCAGTCCTTGGAGCGCGGCGTGCTCTTGACCGTGCTTTCAAGAATCGGCACCGCCTCCAGGGTGGTCCTGACCCATGACATTGGACAGAGAGACAACCTTCGAGTCGGTCGCCATGATGGTGTGGTCGCAGTTGTTGAAACCCTGAAGGGACACCCCCTCTTTGCCCACGTGACCCTGACTCGCAGCGAGCGCTCGCCAATTGCAGCCCTTGTGACCGAGATGCTGGAAGGTCCATTACCGGGCTAAAACAAAGTCACAGTCACATTTAGGGCAATTCGGACATTCGCCTTAGTGACCTGCGGTTTTACCCCATCCACAGCTTCACCTTCTCTGTGAATCTGCGACTTAGGCCCAGTTAGATTTGCCGATGTCAGTCCTAGACGCCACTCTAAAGCCATTCCCCGTTAGTTATGAAGCCTCATTTCGAGGCTGATGGCTTGCGGATATGGGATGCGGGTGAGAGATAAGGAGTAGGACGATGACGATTAAGAAAAAAACTATCGCGATCTGGAGCGTTGTTGCCTCCATGCTCATTTTGTCCTCAGCCCTTCCATCTGCCTATGGTCTTGAGTTCCCTACGAGCTCTGTGGTTGAAATCGAAATCGACCCAACTACCTTGTCAGCCTCGGTTAATCCCATCGACGGGGCAGCAGCTCTATACGGCTCCATCAGTTTGGCCTCCACATCAGTGGGCGCAATGTTCTCGTCAGATTTAGCTCTGGTCTCAGCGATCAGCGCTTCAGTTGAAATGGCCCGCACCCCCATCGGTGCTAAAAAAGTAGCCGAGGCGATTTTGAATGAGGAGTATGGTTTTGATGATTCTCAGTTCACATGCTTGAACTCGCTCTGGACTAAAGAGAGCCATTGGAACTACAAAGCTCACAACTATCGCTCAGGAGCTCACGGCATTGCCCAAGCTCTGCCGGCTGAGAAGATGAGTGTGGTTGGAACGGACTGGCGCACAAACCCAGTCACACAGATTCGCTGGGGAATTCGCTACATCACCATGCGCTATGACACTCCATGCAAAGCATGGTCAAAGTGGAAATCTCACAACTACTACTAAAAGCTATTAAGGCTTAGTTCCAATAGTGAGTGGCTTTGAGGTTTCGGCAAAGAAATCATTTCCTTTATCATCCACCACAATAAATGCTGGGAAATCAACGACATCAATTTTCCAGACAGCTTCCATTCCTAGCTCTTCATAATCTAGAACTTCAACTTTCTTGATGCACTCCTGTGC
The DNA here is from genome assembly GCA_039799185.1 of Actinomycetota bacterium. Classification (GTDB taxonomy): domain Bacteria; phylum Actinomycetota; class Actinomycetes; order Nanopelagicales; family Nanopelagicaceae; genus Planktophila. Next base: position 5,119 of record JBDLTD010000064.1, read on the forward strand.
CAGTCGGGCCGCTGGGCCACCGATAGAACCTAAATAGAAACCACCATGTGCTTTGCAAGCATCGGTTACTGCCTTTGATCTATTTCCTTTTGCCAACATCACATGAGATCCGCCCTTGGATTGGAAGTACTCAACGTATGAATCCATACGACCTGCAGTTGTCGGACCAAAAGAACCAGAGGCATAACCGGCAGGAGTCTTTGCAGGACCTGCGTAATAGACCGCATATTTCTTTAAATACTCAGGCATGGGAGCGCCAGCATCCATCGCCTCTTTAATTTTGGCATGTGCTAAATCTCGAGCAACAACCAATGTGCCAGTCAGAGATAGTCGAGTCTTTACTGGGTGCTTGGAAAGCTGGGCCCGGATGGCTTCCATGGATTGATTTAAATCAATGGCCACAACATCATCGTTTAAATGCTCATCTGTGGTTTCAGGCAAGAAGTGGGCTGGATCTTGCTCTAATTGCTCAAGGAAGATGCCCTCTTTAGTGATCTTGGCTTTGGCCTGTCGATCGGCAGAACATGAAACTGCAATAGCGATAGGAAGAGATGCACCATG
>JBDLTD010000065.1:0-5658 GCA_039799185.1 Actinomycetota bacterium
GATATCTGGATGAGCTTTTTCAACCTCATCAAATAGCACTACAGAGAATGGGCGACGACGCACCTTCTCGGTTAATTGACCACCCTCGTCATACCCAACATAGCCAGGAGGTGCTCCAAATAAACGAGATGCGGTGTGTTTTTCAGAGTACTCAGACATATCAAGTTGAATCAATGCATCTGCGTCCCCAAATAAGAATTGGGCAAGTGTTCTAGAAAGTTCAGTCTTACCAACACCAGAAGGGCCAGCAAAAATAAATGATCCGCCAGGTCGTTTTGGATCTTTAAGTCCTGCTCTAGTTCTGCGGATTGCTTGAGATAAAGCTTTGATCGCTTGTTCTTGACCAATTACACGTTTGTGTAATTCATCTTCCATGCGAAGTAGGCGTGCGGTTTCTGCTTCAGTTAATTTAAACACTGGAATACCAGTTGCAGTAGATAGAACTTCAGCAATTAACTCCTCATCAACCTCAGCCACAACATCAAGATCGCCAGCCTTCCAATTCTTTTCACGTTCGGCTTTTTCAGTTATTAAATTCTTTTCTTTATCGCGAAGTGATGCTGCCTTTTCAAAGTCTTGTCCATCAATTGCTGATTCTTTTTCTTTGCGGGCTGCAGCAATTTTGTCATCAAACTCACGAATTTCAGGTGGCACAGTCATGCGGCGAATACGAAGGCGAGAGCCAGCCTCATCAATTAAATCAATTGCTTTATCTGGTAGATGGCGATCTGAAACATAACGATCTGCAAGTGTTGCAGCTGAAACTAATGCACCATCTGAGATCGAAACCTTATGGTGGCTTTCATAGCGATCACGAAGACCTTTAAGTATCTCAATTGTGTGCGCAACGGTAGGTTCTGAAACTTGGATTGGTTGAAAGCGTCGCTCAAGGGCAGCATCTTTTTCTAAATGTTTACGGTACTCATCAAGAGTAGTAGCGCCAATTGTCTGTAACTCACCACGAGCAAGCATTGGCTTTAATATTGAGGCTGCGTCAATCGCGCCTTCAGCTGCCCCGGCTCCAACTAATGTGTGAATTTCATCGATGAACAAAATAATATCGCCACGAGTTCTGATCTCTTTTAATACTTTCTTTAACCGCTCTTCAAAATCACCACGGTATCTAGAGCCGGCAACAAGTGCGCCAAGATCAAGAGAGTAGAGCTGCTTATCTTTCAAAGTCTCTGGGACATCGTTCTTATAAATAGCTTGTGCAAGACCTTCAACAACTGCAGTCTTACCAACACCTGGTTCACCAATAAGAACTGGGTTATTTTTTGTGCGACGTGAAAGAACTTGCATCACACGTTCGATTTCATTTTCGCGACCAATAACAGGATCAAGCTTTCCTTCGCGGGCAGCTTGTGTCAGGTTGCGACCGAATTGATCAAGAACTAATGATGTTGATGGTGTTCCTTCTGCTGGTCCACCAGTTTGTACAGCTTCTTTTCCTTGGTAACCAGAAAGCAATTGAATAACTTGTTGGCGAACACGGTTGAGGTCTGCGCCAAGCTTTACAAGAACCTGTGCGGCAACGCCTTCACCTTCGCGAATAAGGCCAAGCAAAATATGTTCTGTGCCAATGTAGTTGTGACCAAGTTGCAGAGCTTCACGAAGTGATAGTTCTAGAACTTTCTTTGCACGTGGTGTGAATGGAATATGACCACTTGGTGCTTGCTGTCCTTGACCAATAATCTCTTCTACTTGCGCGCGAACGCCTTCAAGTGAAATGCCAAGTGACTCGAGACCTTTTGCTGCAACGCCTTCGCCTTCATGAATTAAGCCAAGCAGGATGTGCTCTGTGCCGATGTAGTTGTGATTGAGCATGCGTGCTTCTTCTTGAGCCAGCACAACGACTCGGCGGGCTCGATCTGTAAAGCGCTCAAACATGGGCGGGGCTCTCTTTCTTCTGACGTTATCTTTAGCCTAATACCTACAGGCTTACGCTCGCGAGGTGGATTGCTACTGACTTCTACAACCCAATTACTAGGTCATTTATGCCCGCCAGAGGCTATATCTAGGCCAGTTTCTTGAGCATTCGGGTGTTGCCAAGGGTATTTGGCTTCACCGATTCAAGATCCAAGAACTCAGCCACACCGGCGTCATAGGAGCGCAAAAGCTCGGCATAGACCGTTGGGTTAACTGGGGTGCCCTCAATTACTTCAAAACCGTGGGCTCCGAAGAACTCAGTTTGGAATGTAAGACAGAAAAGCTTTTCTACTCCTACTTCACCAGCACGTTTAATAATCGCTTCCAGAATTTTATGCCCAATACCTTGGCGGTTGAGTTCTTTCTTCACCGCCATTGTGCGAACTTCAGCTAAATCTTCCCAAAGAATGTGGAGCGCACCGCAACCAACAACTAACCCATCAACTTCAGCGACAATAAACTCTTGAACGCTTTCATACAATGTAACTGTTTCTTTAGACAACATTTGACCAGGAGCAGCGTATGAATCAACTAGTGCGCGGATAGCTTTAACGTCATTAGTTTTTGCAGGGCGAACAATGAGCATTCTTATTCAACCTCTGGCTTTACTAATGGGAACAAAATAGTTTCGCGAATTCCAAGTCCTGTTAGCGCCATCAACAAACGATCAACGCCCATTCCCATTCCACCCATTGGTGGCATACCAAACTCCATGGCGCGCAAGAAATCTTCATCTACCTGCATTGCTTCAAGATCACCCTTAGAGCCAAGTGTTGCCTGCTCAACTAAACGATCTCTTTGAATAACTGGATCAATTAACTCTGAGTAACCTGTTGCTAATTCAAAACCATCAACATAGAGATCCCATTTTTCAGCAACACCAGGAATATCACGGTGTGCACGAACAAGTGGAGATGTATCAACTGGGAAACCCATAACAAAAGTAGGTGCAATTAACTGATCTTTAGCGACATGCTCGAAGATTTCTTCAGCTAACTTGCCTGTGATCCACTTTGGATCAATCTTCATGCCAAGCTTTGTTGCAATAGTTTTTAGTTCAGCAATAGGTGTGAGTGCGCTAACGCTCTGGCCAACGCCTTCAGAGATAGCCTCATATAGGGATATTTCGCGCCACTTTCCACCTAGATCTGCCTGACGGCCATCGTGGTGTGTAACAACATGAGAACCGGCAACTGCCATGGCAGCGTTTTGAACTAGCTCACGAGTTAAGTCAGCAATGCTGCGCCAATCTCCATATGCCTGATAGCTCTCGATCATTGCAAACTCTGGTGAGTGTGAAGAGTCAGCGCCTTCATTGCGGAAATTTCGGTTAATCTCAAATACGCGCTCTATTCCGCCAACAACACAGCGCTTGAGGAATAGTTCAGGGGCAATACGTAGGTAAAGATCCATGTCATAGGCGTTAGAGAAAGATTTGAATGGGCGTGCGGTGGCTCCTCCATGCATTACCTGCAACATTGGCGTTTCAACTTCAATGAAATCTTGGTTATGGAAAGTTTCACGCAAAGAGCGCATCACCGCAGGACGCAACCGTGCATTTTCGCGAGCCTCTGGGCGAACAATGAGATCGACATAGCGCATACGCACGCGAGTTTCCTCTGACATTGGTTTGTGATCATTAGGAAGTGGGCGAAGAGATTTAGAGGCTAACTTCCATGAGTTAGCAAGAATAGAAAGTTCACCGCGCTTTGAAGTGATGATTTCACCAGTAACAGAAACGATGTCACCTAAATCAATATCTGATTTCCAGGAATCGATAGACTCTTGACCGATTTTATCGAGTGAGAACATGGCTTGAAGTTCAGTGCCATCGCCTTCACGAAGAGTTGCAAAGCAAAGTTTTCCAGTGTCGCGCTTGAAAATAATGCGACCAGTTAAGGATTCAATATCTCCAGTAGCTACATCTATTTCAAGAGCTGAATACTTTTCACGAATTTGCTTTAAAGATTGAGTGCGCGGCACAGAGACTGGATATGGCTCAGTTCCACCTTCTAGTAGCGATGCACGCTTTTCACGGCGGATGCGAAGCTGCTCTGGCAGATCCTCTTCAATAGGCGTGTTCTCTGTGCTCATAATGAGGCGAAGTCTACCGAGTTAGGCATTTCGTTCGTGAATCAAACGAAGGCCAATGAGCGTTAAATCTGGCTCATGATGGTCGATAGTTTCAGAAACACCAATTATCAGCGGGGCTAAACCACCTGTAGCGATGACTGTTGGCGTCGCTGAATAGCTTTCAAGAAGTTCAGCCGAGATGCGATCGACCAGTCCATCTACTTGTCCGGCAAATCCAAAGATTGTTCCGGATTGAAGAGCTTCGACTGTGTTTTTGCCAATAACATTTTTAGGGCGTACTAATTCAACTTTGCGAAGTTGAGCTGCACGTGAAGCAAGAGCATCAACAGATATTTCAATGCCAGGTGCAAGTGCGCCACCTAGGAACTCACCTTTAGGTGAAACAACATCCAAATTAGTGGACGTACCAAAATCAACCACAATTGCTGGACCACCAAAGAGGGTGTGAGCAGCCAAGGTATTAACGATTCGGTCAGCGCCAATCTCCTTTGGATTATCAACTAGAAGCGGCACGCCTGTTTTGATCCCAGGTTCAACGATTGTCACTCTTGTTTCTGAGAAGTAGTCATCAATCATCGAGCGCAGCTCACGCAAAGTTGCTGGAACAGTTGAACACACCGATAGACCAGTGACTTCAAAACCATCTACAAGTGAGCGGTATTGCAACCACAGCTCATCGGCTGTGCTGCGAGGATCTGTTTTCACGCGCCATGAGCGCACTAACTCATCACCTTTAAATACTCCAAGTACGGTATTGGTATTACCTACATCAACAGTTAGTAACACTTAACGCCCCTCTCCCATTTTCATATTGTCAATTAAGCGGACTCCATCAATCCAACCCGCAATAATCGCTCGTTTGTGACGTGTTTGATCGTTAGCTAGTTCAAATGAATCTTCATCAATAATCGCTGCGTAATCCTTTTTAAATCCAGCCTCTGTTGCAAGAGTTGAATCAATTATTTCTTGGGCAATAACAACACTTGGAGCTAGATGGGCCGCAGCCAAAGCACGTTGAATGACATTGGCACTCACTCTGCCTTCTTCACTGAGTCGGATATTGCGTGATGAAAGTGCAAGTCCATCAAATTCGCGCACAGTTGGCACTCCGACAATTTCTACTGAGCCTTTCATCGCTTTGATGATTGCTAATTGTTGAAAATCTTTTTCTCCAAAAACAGCCATTTGTGGTTTAACAATTTCAAAAAGACGATTAACAACAGTTACAACCCCATCAAAGTGATCTGGGCGAGAGTGACCTTCATATAATTTTCCTAGCGCTCCAGCGCTTAACTTCTTAATCTCCGCTGGGTAAATCTCGTCATATTCGGGCATCCATACTTCTGTGGCACCAGCCAAAGTTGCTAATTGAATATCTCGCTCTGGACTGCGTGGATAACTTTTAAGATCATCTGAATTTTCAAATTGAAGTGGATTAACAAAAATACTGACAACAACTTCTTTACTCAGACTGCGAGCACGCTTAATCAACGCTTGGTGGCCTTTATGCAAGGCACCCATAGTTGGCACTAATACAGTCATCGTGTGGCTCCAGTCCTTTCAGGTACCGGGCAAGATGAGACAAGTTTAGGGTTACTTAGGCAATTGCTCCAAAAGCTGGCTTATTTTCCCATG
>JBDLTD010000066.1:0-5633 GCA_039799185.1 Actinomycetota bacterium
AAAAGAAGAAATCGGCGACATTACTGGGAATGCCGACGTTAAAAGTATGAAGTTAATTGTTATCTGTGGGGCCACAGCAACTGGAAAGAGTGATTTAGCAATTTCGCTAGCCCAGCATCTAGGCGCTGAAATTATAAATGCCGACTCCATGCAGATATATAAAGGCATGGACATTGGCACAGCAAAGCTTGCCGTGAGTGAGCGTGCAGGGATAACTCACCATATGCTCGATGTTTTGGATGTAACGCAGGATTCAACGGTTGCTTGGTATCAAGAACAAGCCCGAAATGCCGTATCTGAAATTCATAGCCGTGGAAAAGATGTGATTGTTGTCGGAGGAACAGGTCTCTATATCAAGGCAATTTTAGATGATTTGAACTTCCCAGACACAGACCCGGTCGTTCGAGCGTCATTGGAACTTGAACTAGCAACTATTGGTTTGAATGCTCTCTTTGAGCGTTTGGAAAAACTAGATCCAGCAGCAGCAATTGCAATTGATCGCGCCAATTCCCGTCGAGTTATTCGCGCCCTTGAAGTAATTGCAATAACAGGTAAACCCTTTACCGCCAATTTGCCACGAGAGGCAAGCACTCGCTATCCAGATGCAGTTCAATTTGGTTTAGTGATGGACCGTGATCATTTAAGTGAGCGAATCAGTCAGCGCGTTGATCGAATGTGGGAGTTGGGTTTTGTTGATGAAGTTGAGCAACTCCTTAAAGATGGAATTACATCTGGTCGCACAGCACAATTAGCTCTTGGCTACTCACAACTCATAGCTATGAAGAATGGGCTATTGAGTGAGGAAGAAGCCAAAGAGGACACAAAGCGGGCCACACGCCAATACGCCCGTCGCCAAGAGACTTGGTTTTCGCGTGATGATCGAATTAAGTGGATATCACAAGCCCAACCACGTCTTGAAACTGCACTGCAACATCTAGAGAAGATAAACTAACGCTAATGATTGCAACGTATGGTCACGGGACTGAAAATGACTTTGTCCTCGTTTTCGACCCTCAAGATGAGCATTCAATTACAACTGCCCAAACTGCCGCAATTTGCGATCGTCAGAATGGAATTGGTGCAGATGGATTAATTCGAATTGTTAAGCGCGATGAGAAGTGGTTTATGGATTATCGCAATGCAGATGGTTCATTAGCTGAGATGTGTGGCAACGGCATAAGAGTGATGGCCAGATATCTAGTTGAACGCGGGCATATGCCTGAAGGTATTTTTGGAATTAACACACGTGATGGAATGAAGCATTTGCGCGTGCCAATGAGCGGTGATATTTCAGTGAATATGGGCAAGGTGACTGATGAAGAGGTGGCAATTACTGCATCAAATAACGGTCACATCTGGAATGGCTACAACATTAATGTTGGTAATCCTCATGCCGTTGTATTTGTAGATGATATTGAGCAAGTAGGGGCTTTAGATGTTGCTCCGATTGTGCGCCCTAAAGACACATACCCAGAAGGCGTGAATGTTGAGTTTGTTCAAATAACTGGTGATCACGAAGTTTCGATGCGTGTATTTGAAAGAGGAAGTGGTGAGACTCGCTCATGTGGAACAGGAACCTGCGCTGTTGCACTTGCAGCGGCCCTTCACACAAAAGATCGTCTGCCATCACATTGGATCATTAATCCTCCAGGTGGACGCCTGGAAGTTTCTATTGATGGACATTCCAATGCCACATTGATCGGACCCGCAGTTCTAGTCAAAGATGTGGATATTTCGGAGTTCCTACTTGCCTGATAAAGAGTTTGATGATGAGTTTGAGGCTCTGCTTGCCGAAAGCGCGCGCGTTGCAGCTGAATACGATGCCAGTGATGAGGATGAGTTAGTAGATCCAACGCAAGAGCTTTCAGAGCGTCATTCATTAAGACGTGTGAAAGGTTTCTCTACACAACTTCAAGATATTACTGAGGTTGAAAATCGTGAGCTACAACTTGAAAAAGTTGTATTAGTTGGCGTTTGGACTGAGGGAACCTCGGAGATGGCTGAAAATTCTTTAGCCGAACTCAAAGCTTTAGCTGAAACAGCAGGCTCTGAAGTGATGGAAGGAATTATTCAGCGCCGAGATAAACCAGATCCCGCTACATACATTGGTTCAGGAAAAGTTGCCGAGCTCAAGCAGATTGTCGTTGCAACTGGTGCTGACACAGTGATTTGCGACGGAGAACTCTCACCCTCACAATTACGCCAGTTAGAAGAGAAGATCAAAGTAAAAGTTGTTGATAGAACTGCATTGATTTTAGATATCTTCGCTCAGCACGCAAAGAGTAAAGAAGGCAAAGCCCAGGTGGAGCTTGCACAGATTGCATATCTTTTGCCACGCCTTCGTGGTTGGGGAGATTCACTCTCACGCCAAGCAGGTGGACGTGCTGCAGGTGGTGCCGGTATTGGTGGACGTGGTCCGGGTGAGACAAAGATAGAAACAGATCGGCGCAAGATTCGCGACAAGATGGCAAAGCTGCGCAAAGAGATTGCCGAGATGAAAATCTCGCGTGATACCAAACGCCAAGAGCGCCGTCGCTTTAACATTCCATCGGTTGCCATTGCTGGATATACCAACGCTGGTAAATCATCCCTGCTCAATCGCCTAACAGATGCTGGGGTGCTTGTAGAGAATGCTCTCTTTGCTACGTTGGATCCAACTGTGCGCAAATCTCAAACCAGTGATGGTCGCGTTTACACCTTAAGTGACACTGTGGGATTTGTCCGCCATCTACCTCACCAACTCATAGATGCTTTCAAATCAACGCTAGAAGAAGTCTCTGGCTCCGATGTCATCGTCCATGTTGTTGATGGATCACACCCAGATCCATTTGAACAGATTCGTGCGGTGCGAGAAGTTATTGCAGAAATTGGCGGGGGAGATATCCCTGAAATCATTGCGATCAACAAAGTTGATATTGCAAAACCTGAAGTGATTATGGAGATTTTGAGAAAAGAACCCAACAGTTATGCATTTTCAGTAAGAACTGGCTTTGGTGTTGAAGGCCTTGTTTATGCAATTGAGCGTTCATTGCCGCGGCCATCAGTTGAGATCAATGCAATCATCCCTTACGACCGTGGTGACTTGGTGCATGAAATTCACGAGCGGGGAGAAATCTTCTCTGAGGAGTATGTAGAGGCTGGCACTTCTATTCATGGCCGGGTCGATGGAACTCTGGCTGCTGCGATAGAAAAGGTGCAAGTGAGGGGGGAATAACCCCGACACGCCGTGCGTTATAGCAACAGTAAAGGCTGATGTGCGCCATGATGCGCCCGCAGGAACTAGTCAAGTATGGAATCGAGGTGAGAGCAATGGCAACAGATTACGACACACCCAGAAAAACCGATGAAGAGCTACATGAAGAATCGTTAGAAGAATTAAAAGCTAAACGTGTCGATGCTCAATCCGGCCAGATCGATGTTGATGAAGCAGAAGCTGCTGAAAGTCTAGAACTACCTGGTGCTGATTTATCAGGTGAAGAATTAGCGGTTCGAGTGGTACCAAAGCAAGTTGATGAATTCACATGTTCACGTTGTTTTCTTGTTCATCACATCACACAACTTGCCAAAGGCGAAGGCGCCAAGGCTGTTTGTAAAGAGTGTAATTAATTAACTTTTAAAGCTTGAGCTAGTTGATTCGCCTTATTACTTGTAATTAACCAATAAGGCGTTTCATCTCGTTTATCGGTCAACTCCACTTTCACACCAGTTGATGACCAAAATCTAATTCCAAGGTATGCCATTGGATTGGCATCACGAGATCTGAGATTTTTCATCGCACCACTATCTAATTCAGTTACCTCGCCTATATATTTCAACTCAATATGGGCGCGGCCAACCATGAGTTCGCTCTGGGTTAGCTCAATTATCAATCGTGTGCGGATGGCAATTAAAAGTAATAGGGCGCTGAGCACAATGAGGCTGATCACTGCAGCAGAGTTTCCTAGTGCTGCCCACACAGAGAGAACAAATGAGAGAAAAAAGAAGTAAATCAGCGCCAGTAGCCAGAGTGGCATACGGATCACTTCGCGGTATCGCATAGGTCATACGCTATCGGATAGTCTTTGCTTCATGAGCCGTATCGCATCGACTGTTCCACCTGAGGGTGCGATTATTCCGGAGCGACATCCGAAAGCTCCACCGGTTGGTTCGAAGATTCCTTCACATTTTGGTCACTGCTTTGGTTGCGGAGAACTTCATCCCACCGGATTACATCTTGTTGCATATGCCGGTGAAGGCGCAGACATCACAGCGCAGTTCACTGTCACAGAAAATCATCAAGGAGCACCTGGCTTGGCACATGGTGGATTACTCTCATTAGCCTTTGATGAAGCACTAGGAAAATTGATGTGGTTACTACGCGCACCTGCTGTCACAGCTCGTCTTGAAACAGATTTCTTAAAGCCTGTTCCAATGGGTTCCACTCTTCACATCACAGCAAAAATTACTGGGCAAGTAAATCGCAAGGTCTATTCATCTGCTGAAGGCCGCTTAAATACACCAGATGGTCCTCTTGCAGTTCGCGCAGCAGCGCTATTTGTCATTGTTCCCATGGATCACTTCCTTAATAACGCGCCTAAGGAGTACCTGGACCATATTTCTAAGAGTCCTGAAATTCTTGCTTTTGTTGATCCTGATTTTGAGATCAATCCGTAAATGAGTCTACTTAAGGTTTTAATCAAGCGATTAGATTCCTCGGTCCCGCTTCCTACATATGCAAAAGGTGGCGATGCTGGAGCTGATTTAGTGACAACCCAGGATTTCACTTTAGCTCCGGGGGAGCGGGCATTAATACCAACAGGAATATCAATTGCACTTCCTGATGGTTATGTTGCGCTGGTTCATCCTCGATCAGGTTTAGCATTAAAGCATGGAGTTACGTTAGTGAATACTCCAGGCACAATTGATGCTGGTTATCGTGGGGAAATTGCTTGTATTTTGATTAATCATGATTCCAAGGAATCAATTTCTTTTAAAAAGGGTGATCGCATCGCTCAATTGGTGATTCAACAAGTGGAAAAGGCAGAATTTATTGAAGTAGAAGAACTACCTGGTTCTGGTCGAGGTAGCGGTGGCTTTGGGTCTACGGGAGTGGCATGAGCGAGCACAATCAAGACAAAGAGACAGTTCTTAAAGCACTGGGTGGCAAGAAAGGCCTGATTGATTCTGGTCTGCCTGCAGTTGTATTCCTTGTTACTTTCAATCTTAGAAATAATTTACGAGAAGCAATTATTGCCGCTTTGAGCCTTTCAATAGCCTTGGCAATTTTTCGTTTGGCGAAAAAGGACACTATCCAGCACTCCATCTCAGGAATATTGGGAGTTTTGATCTGTGCCTACTTTGCTAACCGCTCAGGCAATGCCTCTGACTTTTATATTCCTAAATTGCTAACGAACCTGGCTTATGGCACGGCCTATTTAGTTGCAAATTTAGTGGGATGGCCGTTAATGGGAATCGTCTTAGGACCGTTGCTAGGTGAAAACTTTGAATGGCGAAAGAATCCACAGCGCAAGAAGGTGTATATCAGGGCTAGCTGGATTTGGGTTGCAATGTTCTTCTCACGCATTGCCGTTCAATATCCGATCTATCGAAGTGGCAATGTGAACTTGCTTGGCACAGTTAACTTAGCGATGGGT
>JBDLTD010000067.1:0-5591 GCA_039799185.1 Actinomycetota bacterium
GCATATGCCATATGTGGTCCATCGCTGAGTTCGGGGAGTTGAGCAGCAACTTTTGGCGTGAGTGAGCTTTCCGATCCACTTAAAAGATCGATGTAGTAATTCTGAGTATCTAATTGAGATTGAGCATCTAGCTTTGAAATTAATCCTTCCCCGTTAGCAGGCAGTGCAAAGAATGCACCCCGTGGAAGTGAGGAATCTAAGCGCAATCTACCTGTGATTGAAACTTCATTAGTTGGCGGGGGAGTGATAGTTGGTGCAGTTGTGGCAGTGGCTCCAGCTTTAACCCATCCGCGATCCACCCAGAATTTTTCGTTATTGGGGGTCGTAAACAAGGTGAGAACTTCAAAGCCATAGAAACCTTCGCTATAGCGATTCTTCAGAAGTATTTGCTTTGACGAATCAAAAACGCCTTCCGTCGTGACGCTTTTCCATTCAGCGGCAAGAGGTGAATTCTTTACTGAATCCAAAGCAACTGGTGAGAGCGCGATATGTTTTTCAATCATTGCATTACGAGCGTGTCTATCTACACCACGGTGGTATTGCCATTGCGCGGCTATGAGACAAAGAATAATGAGAGAAAGGGCTACCAGTGATTTAAATATTGCATATGGTTCGCGAACTTTTGCCATGATTAATCGAGTGATAGAGGTTTCTCTTCGATAATCTGATTGTTGCGGGAAATAGTTTCACGCCCGGCATTTGCAATGACAACGGCGAAATATGGCAATCCGACAGCTCCAGCCAAAGCAAACCAGCGGTATGGACTAGGCAAGATTACGGTAAGAACAAAGCACGCAGTTCTCACCATCATGGAAATGAAATACCTTTTTTGACGAGCAGATTGATCTTGGGTCAGGGCTAAAGGTGCGTTGGTTATCTCAAATACTTTCTTTTTCTTAGCCATGTATCAAGAGTAGTGCTAGGCGCACCCAAGCGCTTCTTTTGAATACCTAGCGGTAACCAGTAAGTTTTGGCTATGAGTTCAGTGGCCTTGGTAACGGGTGGAAATCGCGGCATCGGGTTGGCAGTTGCGCAGTCATTGGCTGCTGCAGGTCATGATGTTGTTGTCACCTATCGCAGTGGTACACCACCCGTCGGTTTCAAGTCCGTGATCATGGACGTAACCAGCACAGAGAGTGTTGATAAAGCTTTCGATGAGATTGAGTCAGCGTGGGGAATCCCAGAGATCATTGTTGCTAATGCAGGTATCACTAAAGATGGGCTCGTTATGCGCATGAGTGATGAGGATTTTGAATCTGTCATTGATGCAAATCTCACGGGTGCATTTCGTGTGGCACGTCGTGCAACTAAGGGTCTTTTGAAATTGAAAAAGGGACGGTTGATATTTGTTGGCTCTGTTGTTGGAGCATTGGGCTCTGCCGGACAAGTCAACTATTCATCCTCTAAATCAGGATTAGTTGGAATGGCCAGATCTTTTGCCCGTGAAATCGGAAGCCGGGGGATTACGGCAAATGTTGTTGCCCCAGGTTTTGTCGAAACAGATATGACGTCGACTTTGGATGAAAAGCGCAGAAATGAAATTGCCGGATCGATTCCTCTGGGCCGTTTCTGTTCAGCGCAAGAGATCGCCGATGTCGTTACCTTTATTGCTTCACCACAAGCCAGCTATATATCTGGAGCATTGATTCCAGTTGATGGCGGATTAGGAATGGGTCACTGATATGGGTTTACTCGATGGTAAGAAGATTCTCGTAACAGGTGTACTGACGGATAGCTCAATTGCCTTTCATATTGCACGACTTGCACAAGAACAGGGAGCACAAGTTGTTCTCTCTTCCTACGGACGAGTTCTTTCGTTAACAACTCGCATTGCAGGACGTTTGCCACAACCGGCGCCCATTATTGAATTAGATGTTACGAACGAGGCAGATCTAGCAGCTCTTGAATCTAGAGTGCGTGCGCATTTTCCAGAAGGCCTAGATGGCGTTGTGCATTCAATTGGTTTTGCTCCAGAGGCAGCGTTGGGCGGTAATTTCCTCAACACTTCTTGGGAGGATGTATCAACTGCCATGCATGTCTCTGCTTATTCACTTAAATCTCTCACGATGGCAGCTCGTCCATTGTTTAATGGCGGTGGCTCCGTTGTTGGACTTGATTTTGATGCATCAGTTGCTTGGCCAAAATATGACTGGATGGGTGTTGCTAAAGCTGCGCTGGAATCAACTTCTCGTTATTTGGCACGCGATTTAGGTGCTGAAAATATACGCATCAATTTAGTTGCTGCAGGTCCTATCCGCACGATGGCAGCTAAATCTATTCCTGGCTTTGATGAGTTTGAAAAAGTATGGAATGAACGAGCACCGATGGCATGGGATGTGAATGATCCAGTTCCTGCAGCCCAGGCTGTTGTCGCACTACTTTCTGATTGGTTTCCAAAGACCACTGCCGAGATCATCCATGTTGATGGTGGCCTCCATGCCATGGGTGCTTAAGCGCACTTCAGGCCTCAATTTCACCTTTTAGCCCCCAGCAGGTAATCTTTGCCCCAGACCAGTGGCCTAATAATCACTGCAAGAGGAGTTACCGCTCCCACCTTCTTCGCCACTTGTGCGAGCTGGTTTGTCGGATAAGAGATTTACTTCTCTTTTTCCTTGCGGTTTTCTCATGCAGCGCTGTTAGACCAAAGCGTTAAACGAAGCCGAAGGAGCACAAATCACAACTGACCCGCGCATTAATGATCGAATTCGCACACCCGAAATTCGTCTTATCGGTTACACCGGTGAGCAAGTAGGGGTTGTAGATATCGATACAGCGTTAAAGATGGCCGATGAAGTTGGTCTCGACCTAGTCGAAATCGCACCAGAAGCTAATCCACCCGTTTGCAAGATCATGGACTTCGGAAAGTACAAGTACGAAGTTGCACAGAAGGCACGGGAAGCGCGACAGAACCAGACCCACATTGTGGTGAAGGAAGTGCGTTTAACACCAAAGATCGAAACTCATGATTACGTTACAAAGCGCAATCAAGTTGAGAAATTTCTCAAGGGTGGCGACAAGGTGAAGGTGACGATGAAGTTCCGCGGCCGCGAACAAACGCGACCTGAGATGGGCTACAAGCTATTGCAACGTCTTGCAGAAGATGTCGCAGAGTTTGCCTTTGTTGAGTTCGCCCCTAAGCAAGAGGGACGAAATATGACAATGGTGTTAGGTCCAACAAAGAAGAAGACAGAAGCAGTAGCTGAAGCAAAAGCAGCGCGTAAGGCAAAGGCCGATGCCGCAGCAGAGACAACGGATGGAGCGTAAGAAATGCCAAAGATGAAAACACATAGTGGTGCGAAGAAGACTTTCCGCATCACAGGTACTGGAAAGGTTATGCACGAGCGTGCTGGAAAGCGCCACTTACTCGAGCACAAATCTTCACGAGTCACCCGCCGTCTCTCAACTGAGAAGTCAGCAAAGCCAACCGTAACGATGACAGCCAAGCGCATGCTTGGCTTGAAGTAAGGAACGTGAATTAAATGAGAGTAAAACGCGGAGTTCACGCTGCTAAGAAGCGTCGCACAACATTAGAACGTGCCAGTGGTTATCGCGGACAACGTTCCCGTCTTTTCACAAAGGCGAAGGAGCAAGTTACGCACTCAATGGTTTACGCGTTCAACGACCGTAAAGATAAGAAGGGCGATTTCCGTCGTCTATGGATTCAGCGTATTAACGCTGGATGCCGTGAACACGGTCTTACATACAACCGCTTCATCCAAGGCCTTAAGGCTGCTGGAGTGGAAGTAGATCGTCGTGTTCTTTCAGATCTTGCAACAAATGATCCAGCTACATTCAAGACACTTGTTGATGTTGCTCGCAAGAGCCTCGTATCTGCTTAATAGATCCCAATGATTGAGAGCCTTAACTCGCCACACATCGCGCGAGTTAAGGCTCTAATTGGTTCTAGGGGCACAAAAGAACGTAAGTCTTCTGGTCACTTTGTTGCAGAAGGATTGCAATGTGCCAGAGAAGCATTGGTTGCAAGTAGTGGTCCACGAATTGAAACTCTGTATTTAACGCCATCAGCTCGAACTAAAGTAGAACAGATTGCAGATATAACATCATTAAACATCGTTGAAGTAAGCGATGAAGTCATGAAGGCCATGTCAGAGACAATCACCCCACAGGGAATTCTCGCCGTTTGCTCGATTCCAACCAGCTCCCTTGAATCAATTGTTTTAAACGGCACACGCAAATTTGTTTATCTCTCAGAGATTCAAGATCCAGGTAATGCGGGAACAGTCATTCGATCTGCCGATGCCTTTGGTATTGATGCCGTGATTACTTCACCGGGCAGCGTTGATCTCTACTCTCCAAAAGTTGTCCGTAGTACTGCGGGTTCACTCTGGCACACACCAGTTTTTGAAAACGTTGAATTAGCAACAGTTCTTGCTTTGGGAGTTCAAGCCTTCACTCTGGCTGCAGAGGCCTCGAAATCATTGAAGGAGCTAAAGATCACCAAAGATTGTGTGGCGATATTTGGCAATGAGGCCAGGGGATTATCAACGGCCCAAGCCACATCTTCTATTGAACAAGTCAAAATCTCGATGCCCGGTAATGCCGAAAGCCTTAATCTCTCAGCGGCGGCAACCATTGTTATGTATCACCTAGCAAATATCCCATCTTCCTAAACTCTCACAGGATAGAGTTGGCTCTATGCGCCAAGAAGATGTCTCACACTGGGTTAAAGATGCCCAAAGCGCCTTCAACGCCGCAAGTGATTTGGATTCTCTCAAAGCTGCTCGCTTAGCCCATTCCGGCGATAAGGCACCTATCTCCCTTGCTTCACGAGGACTTGGATCTTTATCACCAGATGAAAAAGCTAGCTTTGGAAAAATCATTGGAGATGCAAAAGCTGCAATAGCAACGGCTCTAGCTAAGGCAACAGAAAAGCTTGAGGCCGAGCGAGATAAGAAAGTTTTGTTGGAAGAAGTTGTTGATATTACGTTGCCTGTTAACCGCAGACATCGCGGGGGTCTACATCCGATTTCAATTATCAAAAACGAAGTATCTGATTTCTTTATTGAGCAGGGTTATGCAGTTGCCGAAGGTCCAGAGTTGGAATCTGGCTGGTTGAACTTTGATGCGCTCAATATTCCTGCAGATCATCCAGCTCGCACTATGCAGGACACCTTCTTTGTTGAGCCGGTGGAATCTGGAATGGTTTTACGTACTCACACATCACCTGTGCAGATTCGCACCATGTTGACTCAGACGCCACCGATTTATGTCATCTGTCCAGGACGCACATTTAGAGCGGATGAGTTGGATGCAACTCATAGTCCAGTGTTCCATCAGGTTGAAGGCTTAGTCGTCGATAAGGGAATCACGATGGCACATCTGAAGGGCACACTCGATAACTTTGCCCGTCATATGTTTGGTCCAGATGTAACAACTCGACTTCGACCTTCATTTTTTCCTTTCACTGAGCCAAGTGCTGAAGTCGATGTTTTCTTCAACAATCGCTGGATCGAATGGGGCGGTTGCGGAATGGTCAATCCAAAGGTGCTACAAAGCTGTGGAATAGATACAGATGTTTATAGTGGTTTTGCATTTGGAATGGGATTAGAGCGCACATTGATGGTGCGACA
>JBDLTD010000068.1:0-5574 GCA_039799185.1 Actinomycetota bacterium
TCTCAGCTCTTGACCCACTTATTCGCCGCGATATGCAGCAAGAAGTTATTCGCTTGCACCACGAGCTCGGCAAAACTATGGTCTTTATTACTCACGATCTATCTGAAGCAGTAAAAGTGGGCGATCGCATTGCAATCATGCGTGATGGCGCAATCGTTCAAATTGGAACTCCAGAGGATCTAGTGGCCAATCCTGTTGATGAATATGTTGCTAACTTTGTGCGCGATATAGCTAAGTCCCACGTTTTAACTCTTAAGCACTTGGCTAGAAAAGCCGAGCCTGGCGAGGCAACTGATGGACCAGAACTTGCCTCTAACACCATCATTCGCGAGGCAGCTCAAGTAATTTTGCAGTCCCACAAACCAGTGCGGGTCAGTGAGAATGGCAGCGCACTTGGAATTGTCTCTAGCGAGGATGTTTTGCGGTTAATTTCTGGTGGCGCTTAATGAAGGTTCGTAAGTCCTATCTATTACTCGGTTCAGTAACTATCTGGATTTTGCTGGGTCGTTTACTCAATGGCAAGCACACATTGCAGATTGCCACCTATGAGAACACTGCATTTACTAGTTACATTGGCGAAAAAGCCCTAGATCTTCGTGGAAACCGAACAGAGAGCCCAGCATTTATCTATTTCTTCAATCCAATTCGTGGGGCAATTGATGGTTTTGTTCAGGGGATTAGAAATCTCATCGCAGTTCCTGCGCAAAACTCAGTTATTCCAATCATTGGTTGGTTAGGTGTGGTTGGACTAGTTGCTTTTGCAGTCTATGCAACTAGCCAGTGGCGAACAGCGCTTTTATCAGTCTCACTTTTACTTGCATGCGGGGCTCTGGGAATGTGGCAGTTCACTATGGACTCCATTGCAATGACCTTAGCTGCCGTACTTCTCTCATTGGCAGTCGGAATCCCACTCGGAATTTGGGCGGGTTTATCTGATCGTGTCTTAAAGATCTTCACGCCCTTTTTAGATTTAGCCCAGATTTTGCCAACTCTTGTTTATATGGCACCAATTGCACTTGTTTTCATGATTGGCGCGGCCTCAGCAACAATTGCAACGATGATTTATTCAATTCCAATCGCCATTCGCATTACAAGCCATGCAATTAGAAATTTAAATCAATCTCCCATAGAGGCTGCAGAGTCAATGGGTTCCACGCAGAAGCAGACCCTCACCAAAGTTCAAATCCCAATGGCTAAGCAAATGATTGTTCTTGGAATTAATCAAACAGTAATGGCCGCAGTTTCATTTGTTGTTATTGCCGCACTCATTGGAGCACCTGGACTTGGTAAGCCAGTTATTGATGCCTTGATTATTCGAAACGTTGGGCAGGGCTTTGTGGCCGGTTTTGCCGTGGTTTTCCTAGCTATTTTGCTCGATCGCAGCACAAGTGCTGCCGCTAAGAGCCAGGACTCCTTTATCCCAGCGACGCAGAAGCAGATTAAAACAAAGCGCATCATTTTGATTGTTTCCGGAATTCTTGCAGTTGTGTCTGTCTTTATGTCTCGCACAATGTTGTGGGCAGCGGTGTGGCCAAAGGAAGTCACCATTGCTCCGCAAGTGGCAAAAACTACTAATAATATTACGGCTTGGATATTAGAAAACCTCACTATATTTACTGAAGGCTTTAAAGACTTGATTTCATATTCCATTCTCAATCCTTTGGAAACTCAGCTTGCTGCATCTCCTTGGTATGTGACAGTTGGAATGATTGTGGCTCTTGCAATCATTATTGGTGGAACTAGAACTGCGATCTTGGCTTTTGTTCTAGCGATGGCCATTGTGTTATCTGGTCTTTGGTATGAAGCGATGCTCACCCTTACTCAGACAATTGTTGGATGCATGCTCACAATGATCATTGGTCTTGCTCTCGGTATTTGGACGGGTCGCAGCGATAGAGCTGAGAGAGTATTGCGACCATTTCTTGATGCCGGACAAACTCTTCCAGCATTTGTGTATTTAGTTCCGATGTTAGGTTTATTTGGCCCCACTCGCTTTACTGCTATTGCAACAGGCATCGTCTATTCAATTCCAGTTGTTGTGAAGATTGTGAGTGAAGGAATTCGCGCAGTTCCACATGCACTCGTTGAGGCAGCAACTGCTGCAGGCTCGACAACCCGCCAGATTATTACCAAGGTGCAACTGCCTGCTGCAAAGAAAACTATTTTGCTTGCAACCAATCAAGGCCTTATCTATGTCTTGGCTGTAGTTGTTATTGGTGGCTTCGTTGGCGCGGGGGGGCTTGGCTACTTAGTAATCGCTGGTAACTCCAAGCCAGAACTTCAAGGCAAAGGCCTGATCGCCGGTGTTGCCATCTTGCTCCTAGGCGTAATTTTCGACCGGATTATGCAAGCCGGCGCTCGTCGTTCCGCATAATTCCGAGGAAATAGCCCCTAGAAGTACTAGTGCTGGCACCTTCACAGGCCTAGGCTATGTCAAAACATAAAACTCTTTAGGAGGGTTAATGAAATCACTATTCGGTCGCCGTTCGGCAGTTGTTACCGTAGTTATTGCGGCAGCGCTGATTCTTTCAGGTTGCAGCAAGAGCGTTAATGATTCTGCAGGCGGAGCCTCAGGAGACTGTGGTTCTTATGCAATTGCAATGCACGCATGGGGCGGTTACACAGCTTCAGCACAAGTTGTTGCAGAAGTAGCAAAAGCAGAATTGGGTTGCACAATCACTCAGACAACTCTAGAAGAAGGCCCAGTCACTTATGACGCAATGGAAGCTGGAACAATCGACGTTGTAATCGAAGATTGGGGCGGCGGACGCTGGAAGGACTGGACTGATCGCGGAGCTGTAGTTGAAGCTGGCGAAAACGGAAACATTGGAATTATCGGTATGTATGTCGCACCATGGATGGTTGAAAAGTATCCAGACATCACAGACTCGAAGAACTTGAACAAGTATGCAGCTCTATTTAAGACTGCAGACTCAGGTGGCAAGGGTGCATGGTTCGAAGGCCCAACTGGTTACACAACCATCGGTGAAAAAATGGTTTCTGCTAACAAGTTGAACTTCAAAGTTATCTTCTCTGGTTCAGAAGCTGCTCTAGTTGACGGTTTCATCAAGGCAGAAGCTAACAAGACACCATTCATTGGTTATGCATGGCAGCCTTGGACACTTCATTCCAAGCTTCCAACACTTGAGGCAGCTCGCGTTAAGTTCCCTGCTAACGACTGGAGCGATCCAGCAAAGGCAAGTGGTCTAACTGACTACCCATCAACACCATTGCTTAAGTTGATTTCAAAGAAGCTCAACGATGCAAATGATCCATTTACTTCACTTGTTAAGAATTTCAAGTGGACTAATGCTGATCAGAACGGTGTAGCCGCAGATCTTGAAGGCGGAATGACTGCTGAAGAAGCAGCCAAGAAGTGGATTGCTGCTAACGCTGCAACTGTTGCTTCATGGCTCGGTAAGTAAGAAAAAATAGTCTAAGAAGCAAGGCCCTTACTTGGTGGAGTTCACCGAGTAAGGGCCTTGTTTTATTAGTAGACTTTCTGCCATGAGCGCGCAATATGACTACATCATCGTTGGTGGTGGATCAGCGGGCTGCGCATTAGCTAATCGTTTAAGTGAGAATCCCAATCACAAAGTTCTAGTTCTTGAAGCTGGACGTCGTGACTGGTTATGGGATGTATTTATTCATATGCCTGCAGCCCTAGCTTTTCCAATCGGCAGCAAGTACTACGACTGGATGTATGAATCAGAGCCAGAACCACACATGAATAATCGCCGCATCTATCATGCGCGCGGAAAAGTATTAGGTGGATCTTCTTCCATTAATGGTCAGATATGGCAGCGCGGAAATGCAATGGATTATGAGCGCTGGTCTAAAGATCAAGGAATGTCTCACTGGGATTACGCGCACTGCTTGCCATATTTTAAAAAGATGGAGAACTGTTTAGCAGATCCAAAATCACCATTTCGTGGAGATGATGGCCCACTTAAATTAGAGCGCGGACCAATAAAGGGTCCACTCTTTGCTGCATTCTTTAAAGCAACTGAAGAAGCAGGTTATCCACGAACTGATGATGTTAATGGTTTTCGCCAAGAAGGCTTTGCTGCCTTTGATCGCAACGTTTATCGAGGACGTCGTTTGAGTGCCTCTCGTGCTTATTTATATCCAGTCATGGGGCGCAAGAACTTAACCGTTAAGACCCGTGCCCATGTCACTAAGGTTTTATTTGATGGCACAACAGCCACCGGTGTTGAAGTAGTTATCCGTGGCAAGAAGCATGTGTTCACTTCACGTGAAGTTATTTTATCTGGCGGTTCAATTAACACCCCACAGATTCTTCAACTCTCTGGTGTTGGCAAAAAGGAAGATCTAGAAAAGCTTGGTATTAAAGTTGTGAAGGATCTGCCAGGTGTGGGTGCAAATCTTCAAGATCACCTAGAGGTCTATGTTCAATACAAGTGCAAACTACCTGTGACACAACAACCGATTACTCAGTTCTGGCGTCGCCCATTTATCGGTGCTGCATGGTTGTTCTTTAGAAAAGGCCCAGGAGCTACAAATCAATTTGAAGCTGGCGGATTTACTCGCAGCAATAACGATGTTGCCTATCCCAACTTAATGTTTCACTTCCTTCCTCTAGCTATTCGCTATGACGGCACTGGTGACACACGCGGTCATGGTTATCAAGTCCACGTGGGCCCTATGTATTCAGATGCTCGTGGCTGGCTCAAGATTAAAAGCACTAATCCGCTAGAAAAGCCAGCAATTCAATTTAATTATCTATCTACTAATGAAGATCGCCGTGAATGGATAGAGGCAGTAAGAACTGCACGCAACATCTTGACCCAGCCTGCGATGAATGATTTCAATGCAGGTGAATCATCTCCTGGTGCATCTGTTTCAACTGATGAAGAGATTTTAGAGTGGGTAAGAAAAGATGCAGAGACCGCCCTTCATCCTTCCTGCACAGCCAAGATGGGTACCGATGCAATGTCAGTAGTAGATCCAGAGACAATGAAAGTCCATGGCGTTGAAGGTCTGCGCGTCTGTGATGCCTCAGTTTTCCCATATGTCACTAACGGCAATATCTATGCACCAGTAATGATGGTTGCCGAGAAGGCTGCAGATTTGATTCTAGGTAACACCCCACTACCTGCAGAAAATATCGAGTTCTATCGCCATGCCAAGTGATGAACTCGCGCCATCATCAGTTGCGCGAGTTAAAGTTCAAAAAACCGATAGTGATGTCACTTCTTCAGATTCAGTAGTTGTTGAGGAACCGCTAGAGATTCGCATAAAGCGGGGAAGTAAACAAGATCAATTAGGCATCACCATGCGCACACCAGGTGCTGACTTAGAGTTAGCTGCAGGTTTTTTGTGGGGAGAGGGCTTCTTAAAATCTCCTGATGAGTTAATTTCAGTTATGGTCTGCGGCGATAAATCCCTTTCTCCAAGGCAGCGGGCAAATGTTGTTATCGCAGAAGTTGCAGAAAACTCAGAAGAGTCAGTGCGCATTCTTGAGCGACGCTTCACCATTACATCAGCCTGTGGCGTGTGTGGTTCTACAAATATTACTGATTTACACAAGCGCGGCGTGCAGAAAGTACAAAG
>JBDLTD010000069.1:0-5432 GCA_039799185.1 Actinomycetota bacterium
TTTAGTTGCTCACAAACTTCCTTATCGCGACAGCACAGAAAAGGCATACTCAACTGATGCCAATATCTTGGGTGCAACCCATGAGGCAAAGTCTTTAGAAAACCTAGACACATCAGTTGAGCTCGTGCAGCCAATCATGGGAGTTCGCTTCTGGGACCCAGCGGTAAAGATTGAAACTGAAGATGTGAAGATTTCTTTTGTTCAAGGCCGCCCAGTTGCAATCAACGGAAAGTCATTTGACGATGTTGTGGCTTTGATGAAAGAAGCTAACGCAATTGGTGGCCGCCATGGACTTGGAATGGCTGATCAGATTGAAAACCGCATCATTGAAGCTAAGAGCCGTGGAATTTATGAAGCTCCAGGAATGGCGCTGCTCTTTATTGCCTATGAGCGTTTAATCAGTGCAATTCATAATGAAGACACTATTGCTAACTATCACGCAGAAGGTCGCCGCTTAGGTCGCCTTCTCTATGAGGGTCGTTGGTTAGATCCACAATCTTTGATGCTGCGCGAATCATTGCAACGCTGGGTGGCATCTGCGGTCACTGGCGAAGTTACATTGCGCATGCGCCGCGGTGATGATTATTCAATTATCAACACAACTGGTCCTGCACTTAGCTATGCACCAGAGAAGCTATCTATGGAGCGCACAGAAAACGCTGCCTTTGGTCCAGTTGATCGCATCGGCCAGCTGACTATGCGCAACCTTGATATTGCAGATACTCGCGCCAAGCTTGAGTTGTATAGAGCGCAGGGTCAACTAGGTGATGGTGAATTTAATTTAATCGGCGAACTCGAATAAAGGATAAGAATGCAATCAAAAGTTAGAAACCTAGCTATCGCAACAGTTATCGCTCTTGCGATTACATCCCTTTCAGCATGTGGAGGAAAAGAACAAGTGTTAGAAACATCATCTTTAAACAACCTACCGGCAGTAACAGCTAACGCGGGTGAAGCACCAACTATTACTGCGCCAACTGGCGCAGCTCCAACAACTCTTCAAACACAGGACATCATTGTTGGAACGGGCACAGAAATTCAAGCCTCTTCTACTCTGACAGTTCATTACACATTGATGACCTGGTCTAACGGAGCAATTGTTGAATCTTCATGGTCTGGTGGACAACCAGCAACGTTTCCACTTGCAGGCGTAATTGCAGGATGGCAACAGGGATTACCTGGTGCAAAAGTTGGCGGACGTCGTTTACTCGTTATTCCAGCAGATCTTGGTTATGGTCCAAATGGCTCAGGCCCAATTGGTCCAAATGAAACTTTGATCTTTGTTGTGGACATCATCGCTGTTTCATAACAAGGCTTAAACAGAGCCCCATCTGCCCTTTGGCAGGTGGGGTTTTGTGTTTGTTCACAGTGCATTCACTTAAGGCAGGTACTCTGCTGACATGAAGAAGGTATTTGCCGAGTTTCTTGGCACTGCGTTTTTAGTGGCAATCGTTGTTGGCTCAGGCATCATGGCAACAAATCTTTCCCAAGATGTTGGCGTGCAACTGCTCATTAATACGATTTCAACTGTCTTTGGCTTATATGTATTAATCACAATTCTGGCTCCTATTAGTGGAGCACATTTCAACCCTGTTGTAACAATGGTTGATTTGATCCAAGGCAAGAGCTCAACAGTTCAATTTATTCAATACTCCATAGCTCAAGTACTAGGTGCGATAACAGGTGCCATGCTGGCAAATGCAATGTTTAGCCACTCATTGCTTGAAACATCTACCAAAATTCGCTCAGGTGGCAATCTCTATATTGGCGAAATAGTTGCCACTGCCGGTTTAATCCTTTTAATCAATCTTTTGGTTAACCAGAAAAACTTTGTTGTAATCCCAGCTGCCGTTGCTGCCTGGATAGGCAGTGCCTACTTCTTCACAAGCTCCACCTCCTTTGCAAACCCTGCAGTCACTATTGGAAGAACCTTTAGTGATTCTTTTGCAGGAATTGCACCAGAGTGTGCACCCAAGTTCATCGCTGCTCAAGTTCTCGGCGCATTGATTGGCTTGGGCTTAACAAAGATCCTTACTCATGACAAATAAACCCACCGTGCTATTTGTTTGCGTGCATAACGCTGGCCGTTCTCAAATGGCAGCAGGTTTCATGAAAGCGCTAGGACAAGATCGTGTGGAAGTTCTCTCTGCTGGCTCTGCGCCTAAGGATTCAATTAATCCAGTTGCAATTGAAGCAATGGCAGAACTGGGAATTGATATTGCCAATAACGTTCCAAAGATTCTCACACCAGAGGCAGTTCAAGCATCTGATGCAGTGATAACAATGGGTTGCGGGGATGCTTGCCCGTTCTATCCAGGCAAGCGCTATGAAGATTGGGTCTTAGAGGATCCAGCAGGCCAAGGAATTGAATCTGTGCGAGTGATAAGAGATGAAATCAAGAAGCGTGTGGAAACTCTGCTTAAAGAACTACTTCACGCTTAACTTAAGAGTTATTAGAGAGGTGCCGCTCTCATTGAACGTAGGAGATATCTGACTCCAGTCGTACCGTAATCGTAACGAAATCGAGAGCACTCGATTCCAACGAACGGACAACTCAATGACAGGCTGGATTTCAGATTTTATGAATCATCCTGCAACTTATCTAAAAACAGGTTGGCTGCAGATCTCAGTTTCTAACTTAATCGTGATTGTGTTGATGCTCATAATCTTCGCACTTGCAGTCTTTGTCCCATTTCCTAAGGACAAAGAGGGCCACAAATGAGTGAAATGTGGACTGCCAAACTTCGCAATAAGTGGCAAAAAAACCTTCCTATCGAAAAACTTCTCCCAGATGATCAACCCGCATACGTTGTCTCTTGGATCTATGTTTTTGGCGTGTTAACACTGTCAGCGCTAGCCGTGATTATTTTTTCCGGGATTATCTTGGCTTTTGAAGGACCTGCTTGGTATCACATCTCTGATACTGGTCTATTTGTTAATAGCTTGCATTTCTGGTCTGTCCAGATGTTTTTTGTCTTCATGGTTGTTCACCTTTGGGGCAAGTACTGGATGGCAGCTTGGCGTGGTGATCGCTTTAGAACATGGGCCACAGGAGCAATTGCATTTGTGGCATCTATTGCCACGGCTTTCACTGGCTATCTTGTCCAAACAAACTTTGATTCACAGTGGATCTCCTTTGAAGCTAAAGATGGTTTTAACTCAATGGGAATCGGTGCATTCTTTAATGTAACCAACCTGGGTCAGATGTTGTTACTCCACGTGGCATTCCTACCGTTGATCCTGGGCGTTCTCACCGTGATTCACGTGCTGATGGTGCGACGTCGCGGTGTAGTTCCTCCAATCGATGCCGAACCAACATTAAGTGGGGTAGGCCGATGACGCTTTCAAAGCAAGCAAAGCATGATTTTGATGCAGCCCCTTGGAGTGGAAAGACAAAGCGCTATGACATCGTAAAAGAAGGCAGCGTCGCTGTTGCTTTTGTTGCCATCGCCGCAATTGTTTTGTCTTTGCTTATGGGTTCACCTGATGAAGCACCCTTGACCTTTAAGGGCTGGGCGGTAAGTAATGCAGATAATTTCTATGTAACAGCGGTTCAAGAACTTGCTGGAACGAGTGGATCTGCAACATATGGAGGTCCATATAACAAAGCCTCAGATGGCCTCAACGTTGGGCCTCTCTGGCTACAAAAGTGGGCAGGTGTCACACATCCAGTGGACACTGTCAACGAATTTGTTATTGCACCATTGAGTACACAAGTGATGTCAACGGAAATTGCCAGTGCTTTGGCAACCTGGAAGGCAGCTGCTGATTCACAAAAGCACACGTGGGCAACTGCATACGATGATGCAATAACAAAGGCCGAAGGAAAACTCTCTGATGTTGCCGCAGGTGCCTATGGTCCTGTTCCGGCATTAGCCAAAGGATTAACTGATATGGCTAAGGGCGGTGCGCTAGATGCTGCGCTCTTGTCACAAGGTGGTTTCTTTCAAACAGATAACACCAAACAGATCTTGTTCTTTGGTGATGGTTCTTATCTAGATGATGCCGGAACTGAGGCTAATTTGCAGGGTGGTACATGGGGAATGATGAATGAAACTGGACGTTATCCAGGACAAGCCTGGTTATGGCTCTATTCATTCTGGTATCAAATTCCTCCATTTAACAATGAAGAATCAGCACCTATTGGTGCAAATGCTGATGCATACATCATGGTTCTCATGGGCCTACTTTCATTGGGATTGATCTTGATTCCTGTTATTCCAGGAGTTAAATCACTTCCCATGCGAATTCCGATTCACCGCGGCATCTGGCGTCAGTACTACGACGCTAATGGAATAAAACGGCGCAAGTAGTAACAAGAGGTAGATAGGCCCTCCCGATTTTCCGACGGGAGGGTTTATTTATGCCAGAAGAAACTTGGCTCCAGCTATCAGCAAGACAACACCCAAAGCCCGCTTCACACCAACGGATGAGAATCTTTTGATTCCAAAGCGTGTGCCAATAAATGCTCCGAGTAGCACGGCTACTAAAAACACAGGCAGCTCACTTGGCAGCGATGATGTTGATTGAAAATTACCCAGTAATCCAGCAGTTGAGTTAACAAAGATGAATGCAGCAACAGTTCCGCTAGCAGCTTTAACGCTCACCCAACCTAACCAAATGATCAGGGGAGAGAGGAATATGCCGCCTCCTGTGCCAGTAATGCCAGAGAGCAAACCAACGCATGCACCAATGAATACAGCTAAAGGTTTATTTACTTCTCTATGAGCCTTATCGCTTTGCATCGCTTGAACTAAAAAACGCGCTCCAGATAAAAGAAGTAGCACGCCAATGACTGGCCTATAGACATTGCTGGGCAGATTGATACGCCCACCAATATATGCCGCAGGCACAGAGCCCAAAGATAAATAAAGAAAGAGTGATTTATTAAAGAGTTTGCTTTTGATATAGCGAAGGGAGGTATAAGAAGAGACAAAGATGTTAAGAGTCAGCGCCGTTGGCTTGATAACTGCAGGAGGAAGATCAAAAAGAGTCATAACGGCTATATAGGCCGAAGCACCTGCGTGACCCACGGAGGTGTAGAGAATTGCTCCTAGAAATAAACAACCAGCAATTAGGAGCGTCTGTGCTTCAAACACTACTGAACAGCTTTAACTATCTGTTCACTGAGCCATTTACGAAGGTTGTATGCATCATCAACCATGAAACCATGGCCAAAGAATCCATGAATCATTCCTGGGTATTCCTTCATTGTCACAGGCACACCTGCTTTTTCTAGCGCAGCTGCATAGTTAGCACCATCATCGCGCAAGACATCATGCTCAGCTAAACCGATAATGGCTGGTGCAACGTTTTTGAAAGTAGTTGCTCGCGCAGGAATGGCATATTTATTGTTCATATGAGCCTCTGGAACATAGAGACCCCAACACCATTGCATTCCAACGCTTTCTAAACCAAAACCAGTTTCATGG
>JBDLTD010000070.1:0-5432 GCA_039799185.1 Actinomycetota bacterium
ACTAACAACTAATGAGCTTCTCACTGTCATTGAGGTAGCTGTTGAACAAGGAATCAATGAAGTGCGCTTAACGGGAGGGGAGCCTTTACTTCGCCCAGACATTGTGGAGATTGTTGATCGCATTGCTGGCCTTGCTAACGCACCACGTTTAACGCTGACTACCAATGGATTGAAACTAAAAGAATTAGCACTTCCATTAGCAAAAGCTGGCTTGAATCGAATCAATATCAGTTTAGATACATTGAGCCGTGAGCGCTTTAAGAAACTCACATATAGAGATCGCTTTGATGATGTCATCGAAGGATTACATACTGCCAAGGCTGCAGGTCTGTTTCCTATAAAAGTTAATACTGTTTTGCTTCAAGGGATTAATGATGATGAAGCACCAGCCCTTTTAGCGTGGGCAATTGAGAATGAATACTCACTGCGTTTTATTGAGCAGATGCCGCTAGATGCCGGTGGGATTTGGGATAGAGCAACAATGGTGACTGCTGACCAGATTTATGCAGATCTATCCACGCACTACGAATTAACTCCTGTTGATGGTCGTGGTTCAGCACCTGCTGAGGAGTTCTACATCAATGGAACACAAGCAACAGTTGGAATTATTGGCAGTGTGACAAGACCGTTTTGCGGGGCATGTGATCGCCTGCGATTAACTTCAGATGGTCAACTGCGCTCGTGCTTGTTCTCCAATGAAGAAGTAGATGTGAGAAAAGTATTGCGTGATGAGAGCAAAGATGATGTTGCTAAGCGAGTGGAAATAGCGGCCCGCTTCCAGAAAACTGTAATAAGCAAGCTGCCTGGTCACGGAATTAATGACCCTTCTTTTATTGCGCCCCTTAGACCAATGTCAGCAATTGGTGGCTAGCCACCAGCAAAACGTGGCAACACATCAACAAAACTGCCTGCATGAATAGGCATATCCATATCGTTCACTGCTACTGAATCAACCAAGAATGAGCATTGATTAATAACGTGAGCTAGTGCGGCATTATTGGCAGTAACTTGTGTGAGGATGGCTGAGAGAGATGCTGGGTTCACACGCTCAACGCTTACTCCAGCTGCGGCTCGCGCAGCAGCAAAGTAGCGAATCTCTATATCCATAGCCATAGTGACATTGTATGGTTACCCAATGCTCGAGTACATCATTATCTTCTTCACTGGCATCCTTGTCGGTGGAATTAATGGAATGGCTGGGGGAGCATCTGTTATCTCTTACCCAGTCCTACTCGCCACAGGAATGTCTCCCGTTAGTGCAGCAATCTCAAATGCATTAGGTGTGACACCTGCAAACTTTTTTGCTCTCATTGCCGTGCGCCATCAAATGCGTGCTTACTTTCAGGAATACAAAAAGCTCATCTACATTTCCATTGTTGGTTCAACGATTGGTGCGCTCTTACTGCTCAACGTGCCACCAGGGGTATTTGAAAAGATGGTTCCCTTCCTTCTCCTATTTGCGAGCCTGTCATTTTTGATTAAAGCTAAACCTGATCGAGGCGCACGTTATGGCCTCGTTGAAAAGCTTGGTATTGCAGGCAGCGGTTTATATTGCGGCTACTTCGGTCCGGGCCAGGGAGTCTTGGTCATTGCTGTGTTGGCTAGAG
This sequence comes from Actinomycetota bacterium, assembly GCA_039799185.1. Taxonomy (GTDB): domain Bacteria; phylum Actinomycetota; class Actinomycetes; order Nanopelagicales; family Nanopelagicaceae; genus Planktophila. The sequence continues at coordinate 1,608 of JBDLTD010000070.1, forward strand.
ATATTCAACGTGATCCAAAGACCCTGAACACCGCTAAGAATTTAATTGTTGGCTGGACCTCTTTGATCTCTAACATCATTTATATCTTTAGCGGGCTGGCCCATTGGGGAGCAGTTACTGCGCTGGTCATTGGAGCCAGTATTGGTGGGACATATGGGGGACGCTATGCCGCCAGGATGCCGGCGACGCTCTATCGAGGGCTCATTCTCACCGTTGGCTTTGGCGCCTCAGCCTGGCTGTTCTTTAAGTATTACTTGAGCTAAAACCACCCCCTCGCCCCCCTTCTCATTGGTATATCACTGATATATCATCTCCGATGTGAGCCAAGCTATCCATATTCTCTCCAGAGAGAGCTCCTCTTTATCTGAGGCGGCCTATAGCCGTATTCGCTCAATGATTATTACTTTAGAACTAGAACCTGGATCACTCATTAGTGAGAGTGCATTGATGAGCACACTCAAGATGGGGCGCACACCTATTCGTGAAGCTCTGCGCTCGCTAGCAAATGAAAAACTCGTTGAGGTTTATCCACGCCGCGGCATGTTTGTCTCCCGTGTTGATGTTGCAAATCTTTCCCAACTTTCTGAAACCCGAGCAGTTCTTGAGATTAAAGCGGCAGAGTTAGCAGCCACACGCTCCACCGCTGCCGACCAAGAGATTACAAAAGCTTTAATAAAAGAGATTAATGCTCTTAAAGGTAATCTGGATATGCCAACCTTAATTGGGTTAGACCAGCGAATTCACCACCACATCTATCAATGCACACATAATGAATTTCTAGCAGCAGCGCTAGATAACTACTACGCCCACGCCCTGCGCATCTGGTTCTTAGCACTTGATCGTGTTGAACATTTAGCAGATGCAATCATCGAACACCGAGCTTTATTAGAAGCGATAGCAAGCAATGATCCAAAGGCAGCATCGAAGGCAATGAGAGAGCACGTTGAAGGTTTTGAATCTGAAATCCGTAAGTCTTTATAACCACCACTAACAGAAAAAGGAATAAAAGATATGAGTAAGTTACCTGCAAAGGCAAAGTGCGTTGTTATCGGCGCTGGAATCGTCGGCAATGGCATGGTGTATCACCTTGCAAAGCTCGGTTGGAAAGACATAGTCCAGATTGATAAAGGACCTCTTCCTAACCCTGGTGGCTCAACTGGCCACGCATCTAACTTCATCTTCCCTGTGGATCACTCAAAAGAGATGACCGCAATTACGGCTGAAAGTATGCGCCAATACAAAGAGTTTGGAACCTTCACTGAAACTGGTGGAATTGAAGTTGCTCGCTCAGAAGAGCGTATGCAAGAGCTGGCACGTCGTATTACATCTGCAAAGTCTTGGGGAATCGAAGGTGGTCGAATCCTTACTCCTGCAGAGGTAAAAGAGTTAGTGCCCTACATCGATGAAACCATCATTTTAGGCGGGTATTACCAGCCAACTGTGGGCGTCGTTGACTCACTTCGCACAGGAACAATTATGCGCGAGAAAGCACAAGAGATGGGCGCTGCTCAATCATTTGCAAACATTGAAGTACAGGATATTAAAGTTGAAAACGGAGTTGTAAAGGCAGTTGTTACTGATCAAGGAACAATCGAAGCTGAATATGTTGTTATCGCTACAGGTTGCTGGTCACCAAAGCTTGCTGCAATGGCCGGAGCACACATCCCATTAACACCTGCAGTTCACCAGATGAAGGACATCGGACCAGTTCCATTCTTTAAAGACACCAAGGGTGATATTGAATGGCCAATCGTTCGTGACATGGATGTATTTATGTATGAGCGCCAACATGGAACTGGTCTAGAAATTGGTTCATATGCTCACCGCCCAATTCTCTACACACCAGATGATATTCCTTCAAATGCCACAGCTGCTCTTTCTCCAACAGAGTTTGCATTCACTCAAGCAGATTTCGACATCCAAGATGAGCATGCCTATGAATTAATGCCTTCAATTGTTGGCGATGAATCTGTTCGTGAGAAGTATGCATGTAATGGAATTTTGTCTTACACCCCAGATGGAATGCCAATTCTTGGCGAAACACCAGAAGTAAAGAACTTGTGGTCAGTTGCTGCGGTGTGGATTAAGGAAGGCCCAGGAACTGCAAAGTCTGTGGCTGAGTGGATGGTTCTTGGAGATTCACATATTGATCTTCATGCATCAAATATCGCTCGCTTCCATGAGCACCATAAGGAAGAGAAGCACATTAAGTCTCGTGTGGCTGAATCATTTAACAAGACTTATGGAATCGTTCACCCACTTGAGCAGTATGAATCAAATCGTAAGGTTCGTCTGTCTCCATATTACGAGCGCGAAGCTGCACTCGGCGCAGTGTTCTATGAGACTGCTGGATGGGAACGCCCATTCTGGTATGAATCCAACAAGGATTTAGTTGCAAAGTTTGGCGACAAGGTAATGCCACGTACTGCTGAATGGGAATCACGTTGGTGGTCACCAATTATCAATGCAGAGCACTTACAAATGCGCGAGACTGCAGGAATCGTAGATTTAACTGCCTTTGCTTACTTTGATATCACTGGCCCATCAGCATTGGCTGTTGTGCAAAAGGCAGCGCTACGTCAGATGGATGTTGCTATTGGCCGCGTTGTTTACACACCTGTACTTGGTCCAAATGGTGGATTTAAATCTGATTTAACAATCATGCGCCTTGATACCGATCACTTCCGCGTTGTTACTGGTGGTGCACACGGTATGGCAGATAAGAAGTGGTTTGCTGATCTATTGCCAGCCGATGGCTCTGCAAAGATCAAAGACATTACTTCTGACTACACCACTCTGGGTGTGTGGGGTCCAAATGCCCGAAAGATTATTCAAGAAGTGACATCTGAAGATATGAGCCATGAATCATTCAAGTTCAGCACATGTCGGGAGATTGATATCAAGGGCGTGAAAGTTCTTGCATCTCGTATTTCATACGTTGGCGATCTTGGCTGGGAGTTCTATGTTCCTATGGCTGATGGTCCAGCTCTGTGGGATGCCCTCTGGGAAGCTGGAAAGAATCACGGATTGATTCCAGTAGGTATTGGTGTGTATGGAACAACTGGACGTTTAGAAAAGTGCTACCGCGCTTACGGCCCAGAACTTGAAACTGAATACACTGTAGTTGAAGCAGGAATGCAATCTCCAAAGCTCAAAGAAGCTGATTTCATTGGTAAAGATGCACATGTGAAGCACCGCGCTGAAAAGCCTGTTGCAATGCTGTGCACACTCTTTGTTGATGATCACAAATCATCTAGTGGTCAAAAGCGCTACATGATGGGTAATGAGCCAATCCTTACATTGGATAAGAAGCCAATTACTGATGCACATGGACGTCGTTCATATGTAACAAGTGCTGGTTCTGCACCATCTCTAGGTAAGCACATTCTTATGTCTTACCTTCCAACGGAGTTAGCTGTTGCTGGAAACAAGTTCATCGTTGAATATCTTGGTGAGCACTATCCATGTTCAGTAGCTGAAGTTGGCCCAACCTCTGTATTTGACCCATCAAATGAACGGATCCTTGCATAATGGATGTACTTGTCTGCTTAAAGCGCGTTCCACTAGCTGGTGGAACTCTGATTCTGACTCCAGATTCACGCGATATCGAAACTAAGCATTTAGGTTTTGGTATTAGTCCCCATGAGGAAAACGCAGTTGAAGCTGGTGTTCAACTCGTTGAACAAATGGGCGGAACACTGACTCTGCTTACTCTTGGACCTAGTGATGCTGAAGAACAACTTCGTTCACAGTTAGCAATTGGTGCAACTCGCGCCGTGTTGATTGAAACCGATGGACAAGAGTGGGACCCACAGGGAACTGCTG
>JBDLTD010000071.1:0-5424 GCA_039799185.1 Actinomycetota bacterium
AAATAAGCATGGCGTAACGTGCGTGACTGTGCGAAAGAATTCCGAAGGAACTGGACCAATGGGCGAGAGAACCATTGTCGAAATCATCAACTCCGGAGATATTGATCTTGTGATTAACACACCTGTCGGGCGGGGAACTCGTCAAGATGGTTGGGCGATTCGTACCGCCTCAGTGCAACGCTCGATTCCAATTATCACCACCACGGCTGGCTTTAGCGCAGCAGTTGAAGGTATTCGATTCCTGCAAAGTAATAATCTTTCCATCAAATCTCTTCAAAAATGGCTGGGTTAAGATGGCAGGCATAAACAAAAGCGCTGCGCAGATTCGCGCAAATGTTGTTAGTAATAAGCGAGTGGGGCAATACCACCAACTCATTATCAACATCGGGGATTTAGCTCAATCCTGTCGACCTGGAAACTTCGTAGCAATTAACGTCGGCGGTGAGAATTCACGGATGATTTTGCGAAGAGCTTTTGCTATCTCCAGAGTTTCAGCTAATTCAGTCTCTGGCGGAACAATGGAGTTGATCGTTGCTCCTCATGGTCAAGGAAGCAAGTGGTTGTGCGCACAGGGCGAAGGTGCGATTTTAGATATCGTCGTTCCGCTAGGAACTGCTTTTGGAATTCCTACTGAACCTGTTCAAGTGCTATTAGTTGGTGGTGGTTACGGATCTGCCCCTCTATTTGGTTTAGCTGAGGTTCTCAACGCCAAGGGTTGTCGCGTGGATATGTTGCTCGGGGCAAGTACTGCATCAAAGATTTATGCTCCAATGGAGGGCAAGAGGGCAGTTAACTCACTACGCATCTATACCGAAGATGGCTCAATGGGTCAGAGTGGTCGTGTAACAGAGCCGATTGCTGGATTGATTGAAGATCTCAATATCGCAGTTATTTACTCTTGTGGTCCCATGGCAATGCTCTCAGCTATTGATGAGATAACACGTGGTACCGATGTAATCCACCAATGCGCAGTTGAGGAGTCAATGGCCTGCGGTATTGGAATCTGCATGACGTGCGTGCTTCCTGTCGCTGATCAAGATGGAAATATCTCAATGCTTCGATCATGTATTGATGGTCCAGTAATGGATGGGTCTTTCGTGCAGTGGGACAAAGTTGGTAAAGCTCTATGACGGCTTTAGATTTTTCTACAACTCTAGGAAATGCTTGGTTTCCAGCACCCACCTTCACAGCAAGTGGTTGCGCTAGTTCAGGGCGTGAGTTATCGCAGTTTTTCGATATTACGACGATGGGTGGAGTTGTAACAAAGTCAGTAATGCTTAAAGCACGAAATGGTAGAGCCACTCCGCGCATGGCTGAAACCCCAAGTGGAATGCTTAACTCAATCGGTTTACAGGGCCCCGGAATAGATGCATTTCTGGCTAAAGATGTTCCTTTTCTGGTTGAGCAAAAGGCACGAATTATCATCTCAATTGCTGGTGAAACAGTGGAAGAGTATTCAACTCTGGCACGTAAGTTGCGTTCGGTCTCCGGAATTAGCGCCATTGAAGTCAATATTTCCTGTCCTAATGTAGAAAATAGAGGATTAGTTTTTGCGTGTGATCCTGAAGCATCCAGACGAGTTATCGATGGAGTGCGCAGAACTATTGGCGGGGAGCTTCCGATAATTGCGAAGCTATCACCTGATGTAACCGATCTTGTTTCGATTGCTCGCGGTGTTGTTGATGCGGGTGCGGATGGATTAGCTTTAATTAATACAGTTTTAGGAATGGTTATTAATCTAGACACGATGCGCCCACACCTGGGTGGTAAAACTGGTGGATTATCAGGTCCAGCAATTAAGCCAATAGCAGTTAGAGCGGTTTACCAAGTTCACGCCGAAATGCCACAAGTACCTATTCTTGGAATGGGAGGAATTTCTAGCGGTCGTGATGCCCTTGAAATGATCGCTGCCGGTGCTAGCGGAATTTCAATAGGAACAGCCAGCTTTGGTAATCCAACTGCAATTATGTCGATTCAAAATGAACTCAAAGATCTCTTGATTGCTAAAGGATTTACTTCACTTCGCCAAGCAATTGGCTATGCACATAGACCAGAGGGCGAGTAGGCAAATGAATAAGCCAGCTCCTATTGTTCTCGCAGTCGACACTAATGATCTGAATGTTGCCAAACAATGGGTTAGTGCAACTGATGGAATCATCTCAGTGGTTAAGTTGGGCTTAGAGTTTTACACAACTTTCGGAAACGATGGCATAAAGGCGATTGCAGATAGTTGTTCGACTGATATTTTTCTTGATTTAAAGCTTCACGACATTCCGCATACTGTTGCTGGGGCCGCTCGTGCCGTTTCTACGTTACGTCCTAAGTTTCTCACGGTGCATGCCGCAGGCGGAAGTGCGATGGTTCAGGCAGCTGCAGATGCAATGCCTGCAACTCACATTACTGGTGTGACAATTTTGACTTCACTATCTGAGAAAGATGTCGCAGATATCGGATTTAGATCCCACGCACTGGATTCTGCTGTCGGCTTGGCAAAAGTAGCAGTAGCCGGAGGAGCAAGAGCAATTGTCTGCTCACCGCTTGAAATCTTGGCCATACGCGAGGTTCTTGGCGATGACATAACCATCATCACACCGGGTGTGAGACCAGCAGATTCTGCAGGTGGTGACGACCAAGCACGAACGATGACACCACGTGAAGCAATCGATCGTGGAGCAAATTTCGTTGTTATTGGACGCCCCATCACACAAAGTTTTGCAAATGGAGCCCAAGCCATGCGTGAGCGGGCTATTGAGCTGGCTGAGCAGATTCTCAATTAACTTCACATGCAGTTAGGGTTAGCGCATGGGAGCACCTCCAGTATTAACAGCGCAGCAGCGCGCTGATGCGCTAGCAAAGGCTGCAGCTTCCAGAAAACGCCGTGCAGAGGTTAAATCAAAGATTAAGTCGGGTGACTACACAATCGACACAGTTTTAGAACTCGCTCAAGGCGATGATGCTGTTGCAAAAATGCGAGTGAGGGAACTATTGGAAGCACTTTCGGGCGTTGGGAAAGTGCGAGCACAGAGCCTTATGGAGAGATTAAATATCTCGCCAACCCGTAGAATTGCAGGACTTGGTCGCCATCAAATTAAGGAACTGCGCAGCGAATTTATGAAGAGCACACATGCAGTCCGTCCAGGAAAGCTCATAGTTCTCTCTGGACCAGGGGGAGTAGGTAAGAGCACAATCGCCGCCCTGCTTCGTAAGTCAGGAGACTTTTGGGTAAGTGTTTCAGCAACTACTAGACAGCCTCGAAACAATGAACTCAATGGAATTGATTACTTCTTTATCTCAAGCGATGAGTTTGATCGCAAAATCAAAGAAGATGAGTTTTTAGAGTGGGCGCAGTTTGCTGGAAATCGTTACGGAACACCAAGTGTTGAAGTACAGGATGCACTATTGCGTGGTGAGAATGTTTTACTCGAGATTGAAATTGATGGAGCAAAGCAAGTGAAAGCGCATCTGCCACAAGCAATTCTTGTTTTCCTTGAGCCACCTTCATGGGAAGAGTTAGTTGCCCGCCTTGAAGGGCGAGGTACCGATGATCCTGAACGAAGGGCTCACAGGTTGCAATTGGCCCAAGAAGAGCTTGCAGCAGCCTCATTTTTCGACCATGTCATCGTAAATGACGCAGTCGAGCGGGTCGTTGCACAACTGGTAGCATTGGCCTCCTGAGTCCGCAGACGGATTCTCACAGCACACTAAATCTGAGCGGGGTATAAACATGGATGGCATTACAAATCCACCTATCGATGAACTTCTAGATAAGAGCGGTTCTAAGTACAGTTTAGTTTTGTATGCAGCTAAGCGCGCACGCCAGATCAATGCTTATTATTCACAACTTGGTGAAGGCCTTCTTGAATACGTAGGACCACTAGTTGAGACACATGTTCATGAGAAGCCATTATCAATCGCACTTCGCGAGATCAATGAAGGCTTGCTCACGATTGAAAATCTAGAACCAACAGCTTAAGTACTAGGTCTATGAGCGCCACTAACCGCGAGGTTATCCTCGGTATCGGTGGTGGGATTGCTGCATATAAATCCGCTGATCTACTGCGACGCCTTCAAGATAATGGCTTCGCGGTAACTGTTGTTCCAACCCCTAACTCGCTCAACTTTGTTGGAGCGGCAACGTGGCAAGCTCTTTCTGGCCGCCCGGTAACAACACAGGTATGGGAAGACGTAGATCAAGTTCGACATATTTCTTTAGCAAAGCTCGCAGATTTCTTCATCATTGCTCCCGCCACAGCAGATCTCATTGCACGTTTAGCAATGGGTCGTGCTGATGATCTTCTCACTAATCTTGTCTTAGCTAGCGCAGTTCCAAAATTGGTAGTTCCAGCAATGCATCCATCCATGTGGCTAGATCCAGCTACGGTTGCAAATGTTGCAACACTGCGCTCTCGTGGCTTTATCGTCATGGAACCTGAAGTCGGACGCCTCACAGGATCTGATTCCGGCCAAGGACGCTTCCCGCAGACGCAGGCAATCATCGATCAATTCTTTGTCCTCAGTGGATTTAAGCGCGACCTAGTTGGAAAGAAAGTATTGGTGACTGCTGGCGGAACACGAGAAGCAATTGATCCAGTGCGCTTTATTGGAAATAGATCATCTGGCAAGCAAGGCATAGCCGTTGCCAAAGCCGCAGCTGCCAGAGGCGCAATGGTTCATTTGATTGCAGCCAATGTTGAAATAGCCGATTGTGATGGCGTGCTGACAACTCATGTTGAAAGTGCCGAGCAAATGCTTGCTGAGTTGGAGAAAAGCTTTACTGATACTGACATTTTGGTAATGAGTGCAGCAGTTGCTGATGCCAAACCCAAGAGCAGTTCTTCGCAGAAAATTGATAAGAGTGAGTTCTCGTCAATCGATCTGCAAGTTAACCCTGATCTTCTAGCAACTTTGTCTACTAAAAAGGTTAAACAAGTGATGGTCGGATTTGCTGCCCAAACCAGCGAATTGATTGCATCTGCAAAGTCCAAACTTGTATCTAAGGGCTTGGACCTGATCTATGTTAATGACGTCACAGGGGGAGCGATCTTTGGTCAGGACGAGACAGAGGGTACGATTGTGCTTCGTAATGGGGAATTAATCCCTATAGCCCGTCAATCTAAAGACACGCTTGCCCATCATCTACTCGATTATGCTCTTGAGCAGTTAGGTTAGGACAATGTCACAGCGTCTATTTACATCAGAGTCAGTAACTGAAGGCCATCCGGACAAGATTGCAGATGCGATCTCAGATGCCGTATTGGATTCATTACTCTCGCAAGATAAGAAGTCTCGCGTAGCAGTTGAAACACTCATAACAACTGGCCAGGTTCATGTTGCCGGTGAAGTTACAACTGATGGCTATGCCGATGTAATGGGCATTGTTCGTGACACTGTTTTAAACATTGGCTACGACTCATCAGATAAAGG